>JBIKWL010000273.1:0-4026 GCA_044356335.1 Candidatus Sericytochromatia bacterium | reverse complement strand
ACTGGGGGTGTTTTTGCCCGGTATTTTTTCGGCCTCACCGCTGGTGCAAGAGCTGTCGATAGGCATCTCTGCCGCTTTGATTCTCGATGCCACAGTCCTGCGCCTGTTTTTGGTGCCGAGTTTTATGCTGCTGCTTGGGAAGTACAATTGGTGGAATCCCTGGGCAAGAGGGAAGTAGGTTTTAGCTGATGGGTTTTAGGTGTTAGGATAAAAGCATGAAACGCGTTCTGAAAATGGTGTCTTTGGCGCTTGGACTGAGCCTAAGTGGCTTATGGGTGCCTGTTTTGACGCCTTGTGTTTGGGCTGCACCGCCAGCCAAGCCCGCAAAACCAATTAAATCCCCCAGCCCGAATGAATTGTTGCTGCAAGGCATGCAAAGCGGCAAAAGTGCACTGGTGCGGGAGGCCCTGCTCAAAGGGGCGGATCCCAATTTTCATTTTCAGGGCAAATTTGTCTTACATTGGGCCGTGGAATTTAAACAGACGGCCCTGATTGATCTGCTGCTTGAAAAAAAAGCTGACCTCGATGCACCAGGGTTGGACGGCTTTACCCCGCTGATGCGCATGGCCCAGCAAAAAAGCCTGTCTTCGCCCGAACATTTGGCTCTGATCCGCCGCTTGATCGATGCGGGCATGGATCCCCTGCATTCGCCCGGTGGGACCAGCCCCCATTTTTTGGCGGCTTGGTTTGGCAATACCCCTTTGCTGGCACTTTTGCTGGAGAAAGGCGCAGATCCCAAGTTTGTCGCAAATGAAGAATCTGTGTTGATGATGGCGGCCCATGGCGGGCATTTGGAATCTTTGCAGCTCTTGTTAAACGCTGGGGCTGATCTGACGTTTCACAGCCGCGATGGGGAATCGGCGTTGACCTATGCCATCAAGGGGCAAAATCTGGCGATCTTCCAGTTCTTACTCAAACAGGGGGCCCCTGTCAAAGTTCAGGATACAGGGGGCTTTTCGCCGCTCTTTGCGGCCCTGGGAAGCTTGAATCCTGAATTTGTGCGTTTGCTGCTCGAAGCCGGTGCTGAAGCTGAAGTGCGTGACTCAGACCAAGAGACGCCTTTGCTTTGGGCCGCACGAACCGGTTTTGTGGCGGGAGCTGCGCTTTTATTGGAAAAAGGTGCAAAGGTCAATTCCCAGGACGACGAAGGCAATACCCCGCTTTTGTTGGGGGTCAAAGCGGGCAATGAGCGGGTGGCAACCCAGATGACCCGCTTGCTTTTGGATTATAAAGCCAATCCCAATCTGGCCAATAAAACCGGGGAGACGCCACTGGGTTTTGTGCTGGAGTATGACTACCCTGAGGTGGCGCAGATGTTGGAAGTTGCTGGTGCGACGCCACCGCCGCGTGAGCCGATTGAGTGAAAAAACAATTGCCGTGTGAAGAGTGGTTGGGACGAGAGTGCCAGGTTCCGGTTGGCGCAAGGCCCTGACGTTCGGGCCGCCCATTTCGCACATCCATGTGCTTCATGGGCTAATAGTCACCCTGCCTTTCGTCATCCTGACACGGCAGGGTTCCTGTTGCCCTCTCTTATCAGGGCCTTGGCCAACGGGGAAATCGCTTTCTTGGGCAAAAAAAAACGCTGCCTCCCCTCTTCGGCTGTGTCAGAAGACGCCTCAGGGAACGGCAGAGCTTTTGAGTTGTAAAGCGCTAAGCAGTCGCTCTCTTGCGGCTGCTGGGATTGGCGATTTCGCGCCAAGTTACCATCAATGGGCTCGCCACGAAAATGCTGGAATAGGTGCCGATAATAATTCCCAAGAGCATGGCCAATGAGAAAAATTTGATCGTGCTGCCCCCAAAAATCGTCAGGCAAAAGAGCGGGAACATGGTGGTCAGGGAGGTGTTTAAGCTGCGCACCATGGTCTGGTTGATGGAGTCGTTAGCCACATCGGCAAAGGTCTTGCCCCGACCCATATCACCCGCATTTTCGCGGATGCGGTCGAAGGTCACGATGGTGTCGTGAACTGAGAAACTGGCCACAGTCAGAATGGCGGTGACAAACAGGCTGTCCACTTCCACGTGCAAATAATGACCGAGGATGGCAAATATACCCAAGACCGTGAAGACGTCATGTAAGAGACAGATCACAGCGCAAATGGCATAGTCCATGCTGAAGCGAAATGTTAAATAGAGCACGATCATGGCAGACACAATCAGGGTCGACATAATCGCCTTGGACTGCAGTTCATTCCCGACCGTGGGGCCGACAACCTCAACGCGAATCTGTTCAAATTCGCCAAATTTGCTTTTAAAGTCTTTAAAGATCTTGACTTGTTCTTTGTTATCGACAGGCTTGGAGCGAATGGTGGTAATGGTTTTGCCACTGGCATCTTTGAGCTCACTGACCTGTGCATCACTGAAGGTCTCTTGGTCGATTTTGCTGAGTTCGGTGCGCAATTCGCTGATCTTTGGAGGGGATTTAAACGCCAGTTCAAACATCGAGCCGCCTGTGAAATCGATGCCGAGTTTGAGCCCGCCCATGAACAGGAAGATCAAACCTGGCACCATGACCAAGACGGAGATCATGTACCAGAGCCTGCGTTTAGAGATGATATTGTAATGGGTTGTTTGTGGTATTCCAGCCAAGGGAGGCACTCTCCTTTATTCGCTTACAAAAAGGCATTATACCAGTTAAGGCAAAACTAATCCAGGCTTAATCTTGCCAAATCTCTTCCAGGGTTTGATGGGCCACAGCCCGTTGCAGGCGCAGGCTCTCCTGGTGGGTTTGTTGAAATTTACCCAGGGCAATCCAATACTTCATACTCAGCAGGCGCAAATGCTCAGAACGCGGTAATTGTTCGGGTTCTTTGAGTTCCATTTCGCGAAAGGGGGTGCCGAGTACCCCTGTGCGGGTCGGGTAACCATAGCGTTTAAACACCGGCACCAAGGTCAGCAGACAAGTTTGGATGGCCTCCCAAACCTTGGTGTTTTGGCGCAGGCTCTCTTTGGGGCGGCGGCTGGGCGTCTCTTCGACCCAATAATCTTCGTCGGCCAATTGACCCATTAAACGGGCAGTATTCTCTTTGGCACAGGCTTGGACATCGCGTTTGAATTGCAATACACGGGTTTTGTCGAATTGCGAAGAAACCTCGGGAAAGGCCTTAAAAATTTTTTCGGCCCCCTGTTCACAATATTCAATCAGGCGGGGTTCCAATTCGTCCAAAATCTGGCTGACCAACTCCAGCAATTGATCTTCAAGATCGGTGCGGCGTTCGTTGAGCTGTGCCAGTTTTAACGATTCCATTGCGTGTTGCCAGAACTCCAGGAAAAAGATAAGAATATCCCCATTATAACAGCCCGAAGCGGGATTTCTGCGCACTTTTATTAAACTCAAGATTTTCCTCTGAGCCCTTGAATACCAGTAGGAGTATAATGATCAGTGGGAATTGAGCGATTAACTTTCAGGAGCTTTTGTATGACTACACATTCTGGAGCCACACCCGCCCCCGTCGGAAAAGGGGCTGCTACCACCAGTTTAAAACTGGGAGACTTGATGGTGCGTGAAGGCCTCTTAACCATGGATGGCTTGCAAAAAGCTCTTGTGATCCAAAAACAGGCTTCAGAATACAAGCCTTTGGGGCGGGTCTGTGTCGATCTCAAGCTGATCAGCAAGCAGGAATTGCAGCGCTTTCTGAGCAAATACCAAAAGCATATCCAAATTGGTGAATTATTGGTCAATATGGGTCTGATCACCGATGCCCAGGTGCACAAGATTTTGGAGCAGCAGCGTGTTTCCTCTAAACGCTTTGGGGCCTTGTTGATTCAGGGGGGCTTTATTTCAGAATCCCAGTTGACCAATGCCTTGAGTCTGCAATTGGATATTCCCCGCATTGTTCCTTCGCTCGAACTGATGGATTTGACTTTGATGGAGGGGCTCGACGAAGAAAATCTGCGCTACAACGAATATTTGCCAATCAGCCGCAGCGGCAATCAACTGACGGTGTTGATGTCTGACCCGCTCAATTCCATGCTTTTGCAGCAATTGGTTGACCGCTTTAAATGCAAAGTGGTGCCTGCGATTGCCAC
>JBIKWL010000208.1:0-7076 GCA_044356335.1 Candidatus Sericytochromatia bacterium | reverse complement strand
TCGCCGAGTTTTATGGGCCCCGGCGTAAACCTCCGGTAGAGACAGCCCTCGACAATGATCTCATGCTCAAAGCCGAAGAGGACAAGACCAAAGAAGAGGTCTCCTCGATGGCGCGTTACCTTGTGCGCAGTGCCGTCGAAGAGGGGGCCTCAGGTCTGCATGTTGAGTGCCAGGAAAACTATGTGCGTGTGCGTCTGCGCAAAGATGGCGTGATGCAGCACAAAACCGATTTGCCTGCGCGGGTCGGCCCCTCGCTGATCGATATGCTTAAGACGGCCTTTCGGCTCAAAGGTGGCAAATACTGGGAAGAGACGATCACCACCAATGTCGCCAATCGCAAAGTGGATCTCTCGATTTCTTCGTTTAATGGTCTGTGGGGTGAAAACCTGGTTGTGCATATTCTCTACGCACCCTCGCGCATGCTCCTGTTTGATAATCTGGGTTTTTCAGCCGTGAATTTGGGGCGCTTGATGCATTCCCTCGAGCGTTCAGGGGGGATATTGATCACCGGCAGTCCGATTCGCTCAGGCAAATCGACCCTGATGTATTCTTCGCTTTTGCATTTGAATCAGCTTCAACGCTCGGTGCTCTCGCTCGAAAATTTTGTCCACCACACCATGCCGGGTGTGATTCAGAATCACTTTAAAAGTGATGGGCCAGAGAGCTTTGCTGGGCTGGTAGAACATATGGCTGAATATGACTCCGACATTTTAATGGTTGAAGAAGTGTACAACCCGGCCGTGGCAGATGCGATCAACCGGGCTGCTTTGATGGGCAAAAAGGTCGTGACCTCGCTGCATGCTGCGGATACCACTTCTCTGATTTATTCCCTGATGCAAAGTGGCAAAGACTGTCTTTTGACCACACCCGTCCCGGTCACATTGGTGACCCAGCGCCTGGTTCGCAAGCTCTGTGAAAAATGCCGGGTGCCTTATTCCCCCACTGAAGCTGAATTGGTGGCCATGAAGGTTTTGGCAGGTGATCGTGGGGCTTACCAATTTTATGCCCCCAAAGGCTGCCCGGAGTGTCACAATCATGGCTATAACGGCTTAACCGGCTTACATGAAACCCTGGAGATCAACGACGAGGTGCGCAATGCGGTGATGCAAAAACGCACGGCCACAGCCCTTCGTGATATTTCTCGGCGTGAGGCTGGCATGCTTTCGATGGTCGAAGATGGGGTCTTTAAAGCCTCGGCAGGCATTACCAGTCTCGAAGAGGTCCGCCGTGTGACGCTGATTCACGATATCGACAGCAAGACGGCGCATTCGATCAAGCAGATTCACACCTTCTGTTCTGGCCTTGCCACGATCAAATAAAATTGAGCTGAATTTTAGCCAACGTTTAGCCCACTTTTAGCCATCGTTTAGCTTTGGACCGACAAATGAGACTCAGAGACTTCCTGGTTCCACCAACTGGGTTTGCTCTCGAACTCATCTGGACGCACCTTCGACAGGGCCTCTTCCAAAGTGGTGATGCCTTGTCTGACTTTCTCCATGGCATCCCAGTAGAGGGTGCTCATGCCGTGGTTGACCGCCAATTTTTTCAGATCATCAGCATTCATACCAGGGGTATTGAGCGCTGTGCGGATATCGTCGGTGGGAATCATCAATTCGTGGATGCCTGTTCGGCCACGAAAGCCGTGACCCTGGCATTTTTCGCAGCCTCCGGGCCGGTAGAGGGTTTGAGACTGGTTTTGGGGCAGTCCCAATTGCTGTAATTCAAGCGCAGAGGCCTGGTAAGGCTCTTTGCAATGGACACAGAGGGTGCGCACCAGACGTTGGGCACAGATCATCACAATCGAGGAGCTGATCATAAAGGGTTCCATGCCCATTTCGACAAAGCGGGTCAGGGTTGATGCCGCATCATTGGTGTGCAGGGTTGATAGCAGCAAATGTCCTGTCAGAGCTGCTTCAACTGCGATATGGGCCGTTTCTTTGTCACGGATTTCGCCCACCAGAATCACGTCGGGGTCTTGACGCAAATACGAGCGCAGGGCCCGCGCAAAGGTCAGCCCTATTTCGGGGTGAACCTGCAATTGGTTGATCCGTGGCAAGGTATATTCAATCGGGTCTTCTGCCGTTTGGATATTGATTTCGGGGCGGTTGATTTCCCCCAGCGCCGAATAGAGTGTCATGGATTTGCCTGAGCCCGTGGGCCCCACGTGTAAAATCATGCCATAGGGGCTGCCAATCAGGGTGCGGTAGAGATCCAAATTGCGCTTGGAAAAACCCAATTGATCCAGCGGCAGCGTGCTCTTTTGTTTGTCGATAATACGCATGACAATTTTTTCGCCAAAGTTCATCGGGGCGGTGGCTACACGCAGATCAAAGTCCTGACGGTTGCGGCTGTGCTCTTTGAACACGATGCGGCCGTCCTGGGGCAAGCGGCGTTCAGCCAGATTCATGCTGGCCATGACCTTGATGCGGGCCGCAATCGGCAGGGCCAGTGAAAGGGGTTTGAGCCGGTGAATATCCCTTAAATCACCATCCACGCGGTAGCGCACCATGACAAACTCTTCCCAGGGCTCGATGTGGATGTCCGAAGCACGCATTTCGTAAGCATCTTCGATCAGGCGATTGACCAAACGGACCAAGGGGGCATCATTGGCTACATTGGGCAGGTAGATTTCGTCGGCCTCATCCTCATCGGGATCCAGGGGCGAATGCTGTTTATTGTAGCGGGTTTTGACTTCCTGCATCAGCTCTCCCATGTCCGCATCGTTTGGGGCAGGGCTGGCTTTGGCACTTTGATTGCCTTTAAGTCCGCTTTCCAAGATGCCAGCAAGGGTTTCGGGGGTGGCTATATACAAGGGAGCAGCCCGAAAACGCCGCAAAGCGTCAGACACTTCGATTTCAAAGGGGTGAGTGAGCAAAAATGAGAGTTGGTTTTTTTCATTTTGAAAGGCCACCAATTGGTATCTGCGGCAAAACGGCATGGGCAAAATACCCATTTTGAGCTGTTCGGGCAGGATTTCGCGCATATAAGAGAGCCCGGTATAATTGCCGATCAGCTGTGCCATTTGGCTGCTTTCAAGTCCCTTTTGCAGAGCTTGGGTATAGAGGGCATCGGGGGTCAATGCCAAATCAGGGGCTTGATTGAGCGTTTTCCAAAACAATTTAACAAAGCCGTTGAATCCAGACGGTGAGGCTTCGGTTTGGCTGGCTGTGCGGCTCAAATCACTGGTTTGGACTTTATGGGCGGGCACAGCAATGAGGCAATGATCACTGTTGCTTTTGGCCGCTTCAGGCTGTACAGAACCGCTTGTTTCGCTCTGAGAGGTGGCGGCCGCAGTGCCTGCTGGAGTAACTGCGGCTGTCGAAAGCGGCGCTGTGCCTACTGGGCGCTCTGGTTGACGCTCTTTCTGTGGCTCTTGTGGCGCAGGGCTCATGTTTGACCGGGTGGCGGTGGTGGTGCTTTTGGCATCGGGCACAAAACTTTCGAGCCATTGATTACCGACCTGCAGCGCTTTGCGCAATTGGGCCATGAGCTCGTCTTGGGGAACGGGTTTGCTTAAAAAGCCCATGCCTCCGGCCTGAAAGGCCATCAGACGGCTATCACTGCCCTCTTTGCCAGACAAAAAAATCACAGGCACCAACGACCAGCGCTCGTTTTCCTGAATGCTTTCACAGACCTCGTAACCACTGATATCCGGCATATCAATGTCCAATAAGATCGCGTCAGGCAATTGGGTATTCGATTGCATATAACGCAGAGCCGCTTGTCCTGTTGCCAAGTGTGTGACCTTATAACCCACTTGTTTGAGGGTGTATTGAATTAATTTTGCGTAGTCCAGGTCATCATCAACATAGAGAATATGGGGGACAAAGCTCATAGAGGTAAAGCCTTTCTAAAAAAGTCCAAAACTTGGGTTTGGCGGTGTTGCCAGGTATAGCTTGAAAGCATTTTTGCGCGGGCGTTTTGGCCCAAACGGGTTCTCTCTTCTGGGTGTTGCAGTAAGTATTCCAGGGCCGCAGTGAGAGCCCCGTTCTCTTCTGGGGCATAGAGCCAGCCTGTTTCTTGGTGGGTTAAAATTTCGCGCACGACAGGCAAATCCGGGGCAACAATCGCTTTGCCTGCCGCCATATATTCATAAATTTTAATCGGGTTGCAGCCCTGGATTTGATTCCGCTCATTGTTGCTCAATGGTGCCACCGCAATCTGAGCGGGAGCCAGCACTTGCGGCATATAGCTGTGGGGCAGAGGATCGACCATTTCAACCGAGGCCGTCAGACCCAATTGATAGGTTTTGGCCAAGAGGTTTTGTTGCCAGCGGGCATTGCCTTTGCCAACCAAGCGCAATTGATAGGGGGAGAGCAGGTGTTGGCAAGCCTCCAACAGGTTTTCCAATCCTTGCCAAGGAGCCAGGGTGCCAAGATAGAGGATCAGCGGTTTGTCGTCCGGGAGAGAATGAGGGAGAGCGGGGGAAAAGAGATCGGGATCCGCTCCATTGCCCACCACGCCAATTTTATCTGTGGGAATGCCTTGCTGAATCAGATAGGCCTGATGAACGTGGCTGGGACAGAGCCAAAAATCCGCCTGAGGCAAAAGCATGGCCTGTTGTTTGCGAATTTTTTCAGAGACCTGGGCAGGCAAATCGGGAAAATGGTGTTCCAATTCTATCTCGGGCAGGCCGTGTAGTTCATAAACCAATTGCCAGGGCTGTGGAAACTGTTGACGGTATTGGCTGAGCACAAAACCGTCCCAAAGGGAGCGAAATTGAATCACTTCGGGCTGCCAATCCAGGGCCTCTTGTAGCACCCATTCGGCGAAGTGAATGGTCTTTTCCAAAAAGGCGCTCTCGGGCGCGATCAGTTTCTCGATTTGCACCTTTCCCCATCTTTCTTGGCTGGCCTGACCGGGCTCTCCCAAAAGCAGGGCTTTGACTTCAAAACGTTCAGACAGGGCTGCCAGCATATTTTGGATGCGCAAACTGGCCCCTTTGGGGGCGGGCACGACGTCAAAGGCTGTGTAAAGCAGGCGGGGGAGTGGCGCCATGGCTTAGGTTTTGGGCCGTTGAGCGGGAGCCAATTTTTTTTCTAGGGCTGGCGTGCTTTTTTTTGAGTTGCCCGGTTGTTTGGCGGGCGGAGCAGGGGGCTTTTGCAAGGGCTTTTGCATTTTTTGTTGATCGCCTTGGAGCCAATAATTGACCACGGCCGGACCCACGGTCGTTTGCAGGCCTTTGATCAGCGGATTGATTACAGGCAGACAGATGGATTTGGCCAGGGTCTGTTTGACGGGGGGCATATCGCGCAAGAGCGGAATCGCCTGTACAGCAGCCAGAGGCAGCAGAATCAAAATGCCCGAAATAAACAGACCGAAGGCTGCTCCGCCGATCCGATCCACCACTTGCAGTGGGGTTTTGTTAACCATTTTGCCAATATAAGCGCCGGTGAGACTGATCGCCAAATAAATAACCGTCCAGGTCAGGCCCAGGCCAATTGGCACAGCCAGCATTTCTTCCAAACCAAAGACATTCCCAATCAGGGCAATCATAACGGGCTTCAAGAAGGGTGTGAGCAAATACGCACCAATCAGGGCCGCTAGATTGACCAGGGAGCGCAGGAGACCGTTCATCAGGCCGCCAATGAGGTTATAGGCGAGGATCGCCAAGATCAACCAATCAAGCCAAATCATGCAGGCATATTAGCATAAAACAGGTGGCTAAAACAGGGTATCAGCGGGGTCAGTGGCGATCTGCGAGTAATTCTTCGTGATGGATACCGGCTGTGTGCATCAGGGCTTGGTAAAAATGGTTGAGACTGCCCACGATGCCCCCCAAAACGAGCAGGAACAGACCCGCCTGCAAACTTGTATTGCCCTGGGGAGCCACCAAAGGCAACCAGCAGAGTGAGAGGATCAAAAGCGTGAGGGTTTGGTAACGGAGCAGACCCAGTGATTGTAAGGGTTTCCGGCCAGCACTATAGGCAATGGCCAAAGCCAGACTCACAGCGCCACACGCCAGGGCGGCTGTGCCCTGGGGCAGACAGAGATAGAGAAAAAGGCCGCCAAAGAGCATCGGATAGACCCCTGAACCTACAAAGGCATTGTGACTGTGACGCAACTGTAATTGGTGGTTGCGAAACGCGCGCCAGGCCTGAAAACTGAAAAAGAAGGCAATTGCAGCGACGCCCTGAAAGGCAAAGAGCAGATTTTCTTCTGCTTGCCAGGGCCTGTCCGCCAGATACGAAGAGAGGACCATCAGCAGCGAAACCACCAGACCCAAGGGCAGGTGAACATATTGTCTGAAAACCGTATTGAGCAAGCTTTTGTTGTTCAGCAGGGGTGCCAGCGACGTCTCTTGAATCTGTTTGCTCTCAACGGCGGTGCGAAATTTTTTCATGGCAACTCTGTCTGTTTAAGGGTTTGGCAGCGGTGGCATACCCTGTGTGGGGCGTGCGGTCTCTGGGTATTGGGCCTGCATGTTTAACAATTGTTCTTTGTGCACGACAAAGTCTTCGCGCTTGCTGGCAAAAATGGTGTAAACACCCGAGTCCATGCGAATCGCGTCACAGGGGCAGGCCTCGACGCAATAGCCACAATAGACACAGCGCAGCAGGTCGATATCAAAGACCTGTGGGAATTTTTCAATTGCGGGATTTTCGTGCTCGGCCGCTTCGATATGGATACACAGGGCCGGGCAGACGGTGGCGCACATCATGCAGGCCACACATTTGACTGTGCCATCGTCGCGCTGGGTCAGGCGGTGTTTGCCCCGGTAACCTGGCGGCATGGTCTTTTGCTCAAGGGGGTAGTCCAGTACGGGCATCTGTTCGGTATTGGAGATATTTTTGAGCAAATGTTTCAGTGTGAGCGACATGCCCTGAAAGATCGGCAGGAGATAGGTTTCTTCCCAGAAGTTGAGCTTCTCACGGGGGATTTTTTTAACTTGGACTTCTTTCATTTTAGCCTCCAGACAGACCGCCGGTCAGCGCCACTGCCAGCCCGGTCAGGAAAATATTTACCAAAGCCAAGGGCAGAAGGGACTTCCAGCCCAAAAACATCAATTGGTCATAGCGGAAGCGCGGCAAGGTCCAGCGCACCCAGATAAACATCAGCAAAATCGCCATTAACTT
>JBIKWL010000298.1:0-3175 GCA_044356335.1 Candidatus Sericytochromatia bacterium | reverse complement strand
ATCTCGTTTTTTTGGCAGGATAGTCAGAAGTTCGGGGAAAAAATGGGGGAAAGGCGGTTTTGGGGGAAGGGGTCAGATTTGGAATTATCCTGATCAGGATAATCATTAGTTGGCCGGGCTCACCGACCTCGTAAACGCAATCATAACAAGGGTTTCAAGAGCCTTTCGTAGTTTTACTCAGGAATGTTATGCAGATCTATGAAACACATGTTTTAGGAATGAAAACATGCTCAGTTAGTATAATCGGTTACGCCGGCCAACGCTTGTATCATCTTGGCTTACGCAAGATATTGGATAGAGTCATAGATACAAAAAATTATCGGACCAAATGCAATACTATGTTATTATTTTATGAAAATACGGCAAGTAAGAGGCTTCAGTTTGGAAGAATTCCCAGTCGGATTATATGATCTTTTAAGCACCTCTCAATTACATGAAAAACTCCAAAATGCAGAAGTATTAAACCGTGCAATTTGGGGTGAATTAGACTCAACTGAATTAAAGCAACGGCTTGCTCTCCCCTTAGCTAAAGAAATCTCTAAATACCTTGCAGACACAGTTTCAGAAAGTAAAGATTGACCTTTACCCAAAAAAGTGGAGACCCCAGAAAAGGGTGATCGCTTAAAATGGAAGTAAAGGAGATGGAAACTATGAACCGCCGAGAATATACCAAGGAATTTAAGCAAGAAGCTGTTGAGCTTTCTTACCGCCAGGGAGGTGCGAAAGCCGCAGAGTCACTCGGAATTGCAGCAAATATGCTCTACCGTTGGCGTCGTGAAGCCAAGACAGAGGGAGCAGAAGCTTTCCGAGGCAAAGGTAAACTCCGTGCCGAAGATGAAGAAATAGCCCGTCTGCGGCGTGAATTGGCAAGTGTGCAGGAGGACAATATTATTTTAAAAAAAGCATTGGCCATTTTCTCCCAAAAGAAATGAATAAGCGTTTTGCGTGGATTCAACAACATTTGAATGAGCATAGCGTGGAGAAAATGGCCCAAGCACTGGATGTCACAAGCAGCGGATATTACGTTTGGCGAAAAGCACCCCAAAGCAATCGTCAAAGAGAAAATGACCAGCTCAAACAGGAGATTATGAAAACCTGGGAGCAGGGCCGTCAAAGATACGGAAGCCCTCGTATTACACAGGTTTTGCGCCAAAAATCTCGAGTAGGACATAACCGTGTTGCTCGCCTAATGCGTGAAATGGGGCTGCAAGCCAGGTCTAAAAAGCGATGGAAAGTAACAACGCAATCAAAACACGGCTTGCCCATAGCTGAAAACCTCTTGGCCAGGAACTTTGAAGCCAAACAGCCCAATGAAAAATGGGCCGGGGATATCACCTACATTCTCACAGCAGAAGGATGGCTGTATTTGGCGGTAGTTCTGGATTTGCACTCACGAAAAGTCGTTGGCTGGAGTATGAGCAAGGAAATAAAAACTGAGCTGGTAATGGATGCATTAAATATGGCAACGATGAGTCGAAGACCCGCTTCGGGATTGCTTTTTCACTCAGATCGAGGGGTGCAGTACGCTTCAGGTGCATTTAAACAGAGACTTAACCAGTTGGGTATTCAACAAAGCATGAGTAGGAAAGGCAATTGTTGGGATAATGCTTGTGTAGAGTCGTTTTTTGGAACAATGAAGCAAGAAGGTTGTGGTATATTTTACAAATCACGTCAAGAAGCCCGTATTCACATCTTTGAATATATTGAGAGCTTCTACAATCGACAACGAGTTCATTCAACACTGGGTTATCTCAGCCCAGAATGCTTTGAAAGGAGATGTGCTTAACTGACCTCTCCACTAAATCGGGTAAATGTCAGTTTTGGGGGCTTTGCAAACAAACATCCAACCATAACTTGCAATCCGTTCAAGGAGCTTGCTGCTGAAAAAACCGGCATCGAAGAGCACACACATGGGTTTCATGCGATACCGATTGCGGGCTTGGCTGAGCAATTGAAGCGCCAATTCCTGCACACTTTGATTGTGGCGGTAAGCCAAGCCTATTGGTACCCGTTGTTTGCCATCACACCAAAGCAGCAAAACCAGTGATACAGAAGGGGTAATGTACCCTCCGGCTGACTTTTTACGCCGTTTTACGCTGGCCATAACCAGGCTTTCTTTACTTTTGGCCAGAACAATTTCATCCAGCATAAGCCAACCATTTTGAAGTTTAAAAAGCCCTTCTGTTGCTGACTTCAGCTCAAACTCTGGCTGCCAAGGTTCTTGAAAAAAGTCTGTCAACGAGTTGTAGCTTATCTTTTGACCCTTCGCTTTTGTTTGTTTAATCATGCTCCTCAGGCTTGAACCCTTGGTTGCAAGGCAAAAACAGGTTAAAATAACGTCTAATGTTTTGATGCCCTTTGGGTACATATGTAGCCTTCACTTTCTTCTTAGAGAGCTATTTTATTATGTTTTCCTCTTGAACGAAAGATGAGCTAGCTGAAACACGGTCACTGTGGGAAAACGTATTTCAGGCTTCTGAGAAGAAAAATACCTAAATTTTCCGATGAGTCATCTCGTTTTTGGGCTGTATATTTCGTTAATGAAGGGAGAGACTAAAGTGAATAAAATTAAAAAAATGCTTTTGGGAGTTGGGATTTTGTTTTTGCTTTGTTATCCAATAACTGGGGTACAGGGACAAAGTTTTTCTGCGGATGCTCAAGGCAATTACTTCAACAAAAACCATATTTATTGGTCCGTCTCAGATCAAACGGGTCTGAATGTTCGCACTGGGCCAGCTTTACTGAAAATGCTTCAAACGCCACGCAGCCAATGGAAAGGTGTGGACCCCAAAACATGGTCAGCCCATTGGCAGCTTCCCTATGAGTATATGATCCAAGCGAAACCTGTTCAGGGCTCAGTCATGCTGGTTGATGTGCGTGGTAATCCTTGGTTAATTGCTGATCTCGGTTCTGGACGCATTGGTGTGGTGCGTGCAAACAGTAATTTTATAACCCCACCCTTCTGGCAAGAGCCCATACAAACGGAGAGCAATGGCGATTATTCAACTTCGGCATGTAGAACACAACACGTTTATTGGGAGGTGGTTGATCCTGATCCTGTGGGGCTCAATCAGAGAATGTTACCTACATATGCCAGAGAATATGATTCTGTAGAAGGTGATTTTCCCTCTTTGCCAGTGAGTAAGTGGCCAATTGTAGGTTCTGTTCGCAAAGG
>JBIKWL010000166.1:0-11217 GCA_044356335.1 Candidatus Sericytochromatia bacterium | reverse complement strand
GAAGTGGTTTTCGGGAATTTTGGTTGCAGGCAGATCGTAGACTGGCGGCTCTTTGATGTAGTTTTCACTTAAGACCTTGCCATTGATCCAGACTTTGCCCTCTTTGACTTCGAGGCTCTCACCCGGCAATCCCACCACCCGTTTAATATACGCAGGTGCAGTTGAAAAGCCCAGCCACTTGAGGGTGTTCGAAACAACCGAACCCGAGTCACGGGATTCCGATGGCGGATAAAAGACCAAAATATCCCCCCGCTGGTAACGCTGGGTATAATTGGAAATTTTTTCGACAATCAGGCGGTCTTGGACCTTTAAGGTCGGTAACATCGACTCAGAGGGAATGTAACGTGGCTCAGCCACGGCTGCTCGGGTGATCAGGGCCAGTCCCAAGGCAATCACAATGGTTTCAGTGGTTTCACGGCCTTTTGATTTTTTCTTGGTGGTCGGGTTGTCCGTGTCGGGAGCCATATCATTCATAGAATCTTTACCTTAAACTACCTGTTTCTATTTTTACTATAACGCACTCAGGCCCTTAGAGAAATGAGATAGCTTGGGCTCAGGGCAAAGCCAATTCAGTCAGAATCGGCCGATGATCTGTACTCCCTGCTGTTTCTAGAACCTGTTGCCTGCGCAGTTTAAATTGGGGGCTGAAAAAGACATAGTCAATCCGCTCATTGGCTTTGAGTGAGGGAAAAGAGGGCTGCTTGAGCAATTCGGGCTGGGTTTGAAAGGCTGGGTGAGCCAGTTTGAGCAAAGACTGCACCTCGGGAGAGTCGGGAAAGGCATTAAAATCGCCAATCACCAGCCAGGGGTTTTTGCTCTGGCGAATCCAGCCCAATAATTCCTGCATTTGCGCTTGGCGCACCAGATTGGGGTGGGGCAGGTGGCTGAGATGGGTAATATAGACATCTACCGGCTTGCTGCCAACCTGCACTGTGGCTTTGAGGCAGGAGCGCCGCAAGATATCTTTGGCCTGATAGAGCCGGGTCTCAGAGCTGAGAATCGGCAGAGAGGTCATCAGGGCATTGCCAAAGCCATAATTGGCGTCGGCATAACGCCAATGGCCGGGCAGGGCCTGTTGATACAAGCGGTAAAGATCGCTGTAGGCTCCAGATGTATGGCCTTTGTTCACTTCTTGAATCCCCAAAAGGTCTACGGGATGGTGCTTGAGCCATTGCAAATGGGGAAAGGGGTCAAAGCGGTAATTATCGGTCCAGCCGTAGCGAATATTGGTGCTCATAATCCGCAGCCATTGTCCGTCTTTGACTGGCCGATCGGGGCTGCGATCGGTGATGGCAAAAGCCATCAGACCTGGCAGCATAAAACAACCCAGGGCAAAGAGCCAGAAGCGCTGCAACGGCACTGCTTCTGGTTGCAAGGGTAGGCTGCGCATTTCGGCCCAAAGTTCGGCCCAGAGTAAAAGGCCCAAAGAAATCAACAAGACCAGCCAGAAGCCATTGGGATTGGCATTGAGCAGAAAAATCGCCAGAACCACCAACAAAAGCACAAAGCCCAATTGCAGTCCCCAGACTGGGAAATAGTCGTTCTCGGTTCGCTGAAAAGCCTGAAAACGGCTGAAAAAATAGAGCCAAAAGAGACTCAGTCCCAAACACCCAGCCCCGTGGGCCAGCAGTGCCAAAGGCAGGGAGTAATGTTGGTAGAGAATGGCAAACAGCGAAAGGGCCAGGCTGAAACCTGCCAGCGGCAAAAGAACCAGCGGCTTGGGACCCAGGCGGCGAAACAGTCCCCAGGCCAGTCCCAGTCCCAAACTGAGGCTGAGAAAATAGACCGCAGCTTGATACTCAGGGGTTTTGGCACTCCAGATATGTAAATTGTAGATCAGGCCTACACTGAGGCCAATCAGGGGCCCCAGCACCGAACCAAAGAGCTGCAGGAGTATGCTTGGCATTGCTGACGTGGCAGGGGTTGAACTGACACGGGCGAGTGCTGGGAGAGGCAAAATAAAATTGGCAAAGACCCCCACCAAAAGCAAGATCCAGGCCATATAGCCGCCGCTTTGTTGCTGCGGTGGGGCAAAAAACAGGGCCAGCCCTTGATTGCTGACCCGTACGCCGAGATAGAGAAAAACCGCCATAGCACTCATAAAAAAGGGAGTTGACCCGCTGCGGAATGCTGCCAAATGGCGAAAGACAGCCATCAGCGCCAAACCACTGACCCAGACTCCCGCCACAGCTCCCCAGGCAAAGAGATCCGATTGACGGTTCAAGCTGATCAACAAATAGAGCCCTGCCTGTAGGCCCAAAAGGGTTTTTAAGACCGGTTCCTGGGGCAGACGAAAGAGCAGCAGGCGATAAGCCAAGGGGCCACTGAAGGCAAAGAGCGCAATCAAAAAGATGCGCACAACCAAGAGGGGCATGCCCGCCCAGCCAAAATAAAAATAGGTTGAAATCACCGAGAGCAATATGCCCGTAAAATCGAACAAAAGCCAGAGTGAAAGTAAAAGGGCTGAGGGCAATAAAGAGGGAAACAGACTCATGTTTGACCTCGTGAGGCCGCTATTTGCAATAATTCAAGTACCCCGGCCGGGGTTTCGCTGCTCTGAAATTCAGAACCAAGTGGATAGATCAGGCCATCATGCAGGCCTTTTTCAATAAATTCTAGGAGCGAATTGTAATAGCCATCCGTATTGAGCACAAAACAGGGTTTTAAATGCAGACCTATTTGGTTCCAGGTCATCATTTCAAAGAGTTCATCAAGGGTTCCAAGGCCCCCTGGCATTGCCAGAAAGGCATCTGAGCGGTCAGCCATGAGTTGTTTGCGCTCAGCCATACTCTCAACCGTGATTAATTCTGTCAAACCGAGATGGGCCCGCTCACGCTCTACCAGCAGGCGGGGCATGACACCTATCACTTCGCCCCCAGCAGCGAGAGCAGCATCAGCCACCTCGCCCATCAGACCGATTTTTCCACCACCAAAGACCAGTTGGATCTGAGCCTGGGCCAAAAGTGTTCCCAAGGCGCGGGCATCTTCCGCAAAGCGGGGATTATTACCGGATTGTGAGCCGCAAAAAACACAGAGACGTTGAATCACAGAGACCTCCATTAAATAAGAGGTGGCCCAATTTTGGGCCACCTCAGAGGGGATTTAGACGCTGACAGCAGCAGGTGTGACTTCGAGTGCCGCCAACATGTCTTCGACCCGTGTAAATTTTTCGCGGGGCTTGCCCACTTCTTGGCCACGGGCCACTTCGGCAGCGTCAATTTTGCGCCAGTCATCAAAGCTGACAACACGTGTTTGGCGGGCTTTGAGCAAATCCAGCAGGGCTTGGGTATGGGGCTGTTCACAACCGGGCAATTGATCGACATCGGCCAATAGTGCCTCAACGGTCTCATAACTGCAGGGTTTATTGGTGCCAATCACCCCCGAAGGACCGCGTTTGATCCAGCCAGCCACATAAAGACCCATTTCAATTTTGCCTTTTTCGTTGGGGAAAACACCCCAGCTCTCATGAAAAGGGACGCCTGGCATGGCGGTGCCTTTATAACCCACACTGCGGAAGAGCAGGCCACAGGGCAATATTCTCTGTTCACCCGTGCCGCTGGCTTTTTGTTTGCCCGCTTCGCCCGAAAGCGCGTTGCGCTCCAGCACGACTTCTTGCAAACGGCCTTCGCCGCGCAGCTCAACGGGGCTATAGAAAAATTCCACATGCAGGCGACGGGCTTTGCCGGTTGCGCCTTTTTCGGCCAGTCCTTTGAGAATTTCCATGTTCTTGCGGTTGTGGCCTTTGTCAGCCAATAACAATTCGGCTTCACAGACTTCTCCCAATTGCATATCGCGGGAGCTGACCATGGCATCGGCAATTTCAAGTTCACCCAGCTCTTTGGCCTCTTGGGGGGTAAAGGCAGCCTGGGCAGGTCCCCGACGGCCGATCATATAAATGTCTTTGATTTTGCTTTCCGCCAGGGCGTCGAGGGCGTGTTTGGCGATATCGGTCTGTTTGAGTTCATCCACGGATTTCGACAAAATTCGGCAAACGTCAATCGCCACGTTGCCCTGACCAATAATGACAGCGGTTTCTTGGGAGAGATCAAAGTGGCGATCGCGGTATTCGGGATGACCGTTGTACCAAGCCACAAATTCGGTCGCGGTATGGCTGCCTGCCAGGTCTTCACCGGGAATGCCCAGGCGGCGATCAGAGGCTGCACCTGAGGTGAAAATCAGGGCATCATAAAACTGTTTGAGTTCGTCCACACTGATGTCTTTGCCAATGGTGACATTGCCAAAAAATTGAAAAGCGGGATTTGAGGCGATTTTTTCATAGACCTTGGTCACATTTTTAATCTTGGGGTGATCCGGTGCCACACCGCTGCGCACCAGCCCAAAGGGCACAGGCAGCTTTTCAAACATGTCGACAGTCAGGGTTTTTTCGGATTTAAACAGCGCTTCAGCCGCATAAAATCCGCTGGGGCCAGCACCAATAATAGCAACTCTCAAGGGGCGTTCAGGGGTACCTAAAGTCATGATATATCCTCGTAATTGTACAATTCTGGGGGAGTCTGAAAATCCCTGTCTGAGCAGGTGTAAAATGCCAATTTATTTGGCTTAACGACTCCACTGTCAGTTTACACCAAAATCTTTCTGTTTATTTTTGCTTCGGGGTGTTGTAATTTTTTTTTAAAAGACCTATAATCATGAGTAGGAAGTAAAGCAAACAAAGACAAAGACCGCATATTGAGAGTTTTTTTAAACTCTATTAAGCAATTCTGATGGATCTCTGGTTTGTTCGCTTTTTCTTGAATAGGATCGCGTCACCAATTAGGGCTAAACACCTAAGCAGATTGCCCGCTAAGTGGCAAAACGATGCGTACCCAAAGCAACACTTCCTGCCAATGCCCATTTTTTCAGACCAATAAAAGGTTTGTGAAAATGGGCATTCTTGCTTTTTGTCTTGCACAGAGACACGCGGTACGTCCCTGTTTGAAGTACAATGGGCGGAGTTCTGACTCACAAAGGAAAACAGTGATGGTACTCAGCGGCCCTTTTTTTTACGATGATCCAGCCGTTTTTTCGGCCTATCTGAACCGTCGCCACAGCGAAACCAGCGCCAACGAAACCCTGGAAAAACCGGTTTTGCAAGCTTTATTACCCCCGATGAAAGGCCTTGCTGTATTGGACCTGGGCTGCGGTGAAGCCACTTTGGCAACAGAATTGTTGGCCCAAGGAGCCCTGACTTACCTTGGCTTGGATGGCTCAGCGAATATGGTTGAATTGGCCCAAAAAGCCCTCAAGGGTACCCCTGCTCAAGTCGAACAGGCCTTTCTCGAAAATTGGGAATACCCCACGGAGGCCTTTGACTGTGTGATATCTCGGCTGGCCTTTCACTATATCGAAGATTTGAATCCGCTTTTTGCCCAGATTTATCAGACGCTGCGCCCAGGGGGGGAATTGGTTTTTTCGGTTGAACACCCAGTCATTACCTCTCATCAGCTCAGTATGAAAGAGGGCGGTGCGCGCCAAGATTGGCTGGTCGATCGCTATTTTTATACCGGCAAACGTGAATTTAACTGGCTTGGTGCCCCGGTACTCAAATTCCACCGCACGGTTGAGGATTTTTTTCAGGCCCTGCGCCAGGGCGGTTTTGAAATCTGCGATCTGCGTGAATCCCGGCCCCAAAAGGCGCTGTTTAATAACCACAAACTCTATGAGCGCCGCATGCGGGTCCCCTTGTTTTTGTTTTTTAAGGCCCGCAAATGAACCCCTTAAACCCCTTGTCAATTGACTTTGCCGAAACTACAGCAGCCCTGCTGGGCAGCGCTTACCCTGCTTTTTTAGCGGCCTTGGCAGCGGTTCCTCCGGTCTCTTTGCGGATCAACCCAAGCAAATTGCATTGGCGTGACCCACTGGCCAAAAGGGCCCAAATCCCGTGGTGTAAAGCGGGAGTGTATTTACCCGAACGCCCGATTTTTACCCTCGATCCCTTTTTTCATGCGGGTGGGTATTATGTTCAAGATGCCAGTTGTATGCTGCTTGAAGCGGCAGTAACACCTTTTTTGGAGACCCGGCCCGACATACAGGGCCCACTCAAGGTGCTGGACCTCTGTGCTGCCCCCGGAGGTAAAAGCACGCATTTGGCCCAGTTGCTCCCCCCGGATGCGCTTTTGTTTAGCAACGAAGTGGTACCTGGCCGGGCCCGGATTTTATTGGAAAATCTGAGCAAATGGGGGCGTGACCGCGTCTTGGTTAGCCAGAATCAGCCCCGTGACTTTCAGGCCTTGCCCTTTCAATTTGATCTGATTCTGGTCGATGCCCCCTGTTCTGGTGAAGGGCTCTTTCGCAAACAGCCCGATGCGGTGCAAGAGTGGTCTCAAAATCAGGTTCAGGTCTGCCAATTGCGCCAGAAAGATATTTTGGAACAGATTTGGCCCTGCCTCAAACCCGGCGGCCAGCTGATTTACAGCACCTGTACCTGGAACCTCAGCGAAAATGAAGAACTCCTTTTGCGTTTTTCCGAAATGCATTCTTTGCAATTTTTGCCCTTGCCCTTGCCCCCAGATTGGGGTGTGCAGGTATCCAGCGAAATGCCACTTTACCGTGCTTGGCCCCACCATATTCCCGGAGAGGGATTTAGCTTGGCTTTGCTGCAAAAGAGCAAAGATGCTTGCCATGAGGGGGAAGATGAGTCAGTCCCCCGCACAGATAAAAAAAACAAACAAACACGGCTGCGCGCCCGTCAACAGAGGGCGGGCGCTGAGCCATCTGCAACCCTAAAAAGTCAGACGGGCCAATTGGCAACTTGGCTGAGACAGGCCGAGAATGGAGATATCTTACTCAAAGACGGGTATTATTGGTTTTGGCCTGCTTCCGATCAAGCGGTGTTACAAGCAGCCCAAAGCCATTTAAACCTCTTGAATCACGGACTTTGTCTGGCAGAGCTCAAAGGCCAGGATCTCAGGCCCGATCCGGCCCTGGCCTTGTCTCCAAGCTTGAATCGCAAGGCTTTTCCAGGGCGCAGCCTGGATCTGGAGATCGCTCTGAATTATCTGCGGGGAGAGGCCCTGACTGGAATTGAATTACACAAAACAGGTTGGGAATTGATGCTCTATGCAGACCTGCCCCTCGGTTGGGCCAAAGCGACCACCACCCATCTCAACAATGCTTGGCCCAAAGCTTGGAAAATTCGCCAGCCTTTTGTGGGCCAAAATGTCTTTTCCAACATTGAAGCCTTTTCTGGGCTGAAAGCCTTGCCTGCGAGTGAACCTGCGAGTGAATAAGTATTAAAGTGCTGAATAAGCAAAAGCCCCGCAGAGCGGGGCTTTTAAGTAAATAATCTCTTTGCGGATAGCGGATGCTAATAAAAATATTAGCGGATCAGCTGAAGGGTATCGTCCAGGGTGCTGTTAAAGACAGACATTACCTTCCCGATTGCGCTGTAGAGCTTTTGTGCCAACGACAATTCAGGCACAGCCAGGGTCAACGAAGCATTGGAACCTTCCAAGGCGTATTGTTGCAATACACCGGTCAGTCGGCCATCAATCGGCGTGTTGACGGTTGCCCCAACCACGTTGGCTGGATCCTGGGGAAACTCAAAGTGGGTGGCCCCAAATTCAGAGTATTGCAAAAATTGCAGGGTAGTGACCTGAACCAGGGCGGGCGTTGCGGCCCCAACAGACATCAAAAAGGTAGGATCTGTCATTTGGGCGGGGGTACCACGCACCAATTCGGTATTTTGTGCCCCATCTTTGAAGTTGGCAGAGGCGGCGTTGACAACGTAATTGCCATAAGAATCGAGCAGGTAATGGAAACCGTCAGCTTCCCGTGGGCCCCAGTGAAACTCGCCGTCGCGGGTGGCGAGCAGAGTGGTATAGTCTTGGGCATTGTTGTTGATGGTTAAAGCCCCTGTGAGACGGCGGTCGACCAAAAAGAAGTTATCACGGCTTTTGGAGACAGCAAAATGGGTGATTTCGTTGGAGGCCACCACGGTCCCAGCGCTAAAGTCAATTGAGGTTTGTACAATCCCGAGGGTTTGCTCCCCAATACTGGTTCCCATCATCGGGGCTGCTGTATTGGAGGATTCAATCACCCCAATGCCTTCAAATTTGGTGCGGGTTTGTTTAAAGCCAACGCGGCCTGCGCCCCCCATATTGGCATTAATGGTGCCGATCCAGGTATCGATGGTAATCAGCGATTTAACTGCGCTAAAGCCGATATCTACAACGCCCATGCTTGATCCTTCTTCCTTCTGGAACTGAAAAATGTATTGCTTTTCATTATAGCTCATTTTGGCCAGAAAAAAAGCTGTCCTTGGTGAAAAGGACAGCCTTTGTGAGCTGCATAAACCCTCAAAACTCTAGCTGACTCTAGCGTGCAGCCTTGAATGGCTTGGAACCTAGCGGGGTTCCTGAATACTATTCTAAGCGCGGCAGAGACCCTCTCCCAAGATCCCCGCTCACAGCAAGAATGTGATCCTCGTCAAAATTGCAAACGGGATCTCCGCCACCTGTTATAATACAAGCCACATGCAATTCTTCTGAAAACAAGACAGGATCAGAGACGTGGACCATCTGCCGGAGTTCAATACCGTCGCCTTGGAGCGGGAACGCTGTAAGGGGTGTTATTTATGTATCAAAGCCTGCCCGAATGAATTGTTTCTTGTTGATAAGAATCCCAATCAGGCGGGCCATTACCCTGTGTTGATGGAAAATGCCCAATATTGTTTGAATTGCATGCGCTGTGTGGATATTTGTCCCGATCAGGCTTTGACACCTCCCACCTCCGTCCGGTTGAACTGGCAAGGTGTGGTTTTTTGGGGCAGCTTAAAATGGCATCAGCGCCAAAACAAACAGGGCAAACCATGATTATCAGTGCCCAAAAAAAGTCTTTAAGTGGCTTTCAAGTGGTGATCGAAGCAGCCCTCAAAGCCGGTTCCCAAAGCTATTTTGCTGCGCCATCGCCCTTTCAAGCTTTGCTTTTAAACGAAGGCGCCATGCGTTTTGAAGAGCAACACGGTAATTTTATTCAGGCCGAAAGCCCCGCTGCCGCTTTGGCGATGGCGATGGGGGCTTCAGCCGTGGGTACCGTGCCGCTGGTTACTGTCAACGAACAGGATTTTTTACAGCTCCAGGAAGTTCTCAGCTATTGCTGCTTGCAGTCCCGACCGCTGGTAATGGTAGTTGTGGCAAATGGGCTTCCTGGCCAAGAACGCAATTGGCTCAACTTTCAATCTCTGGCCTATTTTTTTCAGCCACTGCTGGGAACAGGCAATCCCCTTTTGACCTATCTGCCCTCCTCGCTACAGGAACTCTGGCAACATATGGGCTTGGCTTTTGACGCCAGTCTGAAACGCTCTCAGCCGGTTTTGCTATTGCTCGATCCCCTGCTTTTAATGCAACAGGGTCCCGTTCAATTGAGCCCATTGCCTTCGGTCAAACAGCGCGAACGCAATGTGTCAAACCAGCCCCAGACCCTGTTTCCCTACGAAAGTTTACTTTCCAGTTTGGCGTGGCCTTGTGAGCAAATTTGTTTGGCCATGGGGGTTTTGGGAGAGTGGCTTTTGCAATTACAGAAACCTGAATGGAACATCCTCTGTCCCCAAAGCCTTTCGCCATTTCCCAAACAGGCCATCCGACAGGCCTTGGCGGGTGCGCCTGAACAGGAAAAGACCCTGATCAATGTGATTGAATACCAGGGGCCGTTTTTGTTTCAACAATTGCAAAGCACCCTGCCCGAATTAAACTGGCGATCGCATGTGCTCACCGCACCGCCTGAGCCCTTGGGGCTCGAACAGAAATTGGCAACCCTTCTCAACACAGTTTGCCGTCCCGAAAGGAAAAGCGATGTCTGAATCTGAATACTGTGCAGGCTGTTCCCACAGCCATTTACAGGGTTTGCTGCGAGAGCTGTTTCAGGAGCGCGGACTCTCTGATCGATTGATGGGGGTTGTCGGCGCAGGTTGTAGCCAGGATCTGGGTCAATATTTTGACTTTCCCGTGATCAAGGCCCCGCCGGGCTTGGCTCCTGCTGTGGCGGCAGGGATTAAACGCACCACCCCGGATCGGTTGGTTTTTACCTATCAAGGGGATGGCGACTTGGGCAGCCGGGGACTGGATTCCTTGATCCACGCAGCCTTGCGCGGTGACTCGATCACCGTGCTCTGTTTAAACAACCAGGTTATGGCGGGTT
This sequence comes from Candidatus Sericytochromatia bacterium, assembly GCA_044356335.1. Taxonomy (GTDB): domain Bacteria; phylum Cyanobacteriota; class Sericytochromatia; order UBA7694; family UBA7694. The sequence goes on along the minus strand of JBIKWL010000166.1, from coordinate 1,080 downwards.
CGGGGGGGCAAATGAGCATTACCACCCGCACAGGCCAAGTCACGACCTCTACCCGTTTGGGCCGCTCCACGGCCCGCGCAGGCAGCCCACTCAAATTGGCTGAAATGGTGGCCCGCTTACCTGTTGCTTTCTCTCAGCGGGTTTCTCTGCACGAAAGTGATTTTGTCAAACGGGCCCGTTTGGCACTCAAAGACGCCTTTGACTATCAAGAAAACGGCCAGGGTTTGAGTTTTGTTGAGGTTTTGGGTATTTGCCCCCCCTATTGGCATCAAACCCCTGAAGAGGCCCAGCAAAGCCTCAAGCAAAGCCTGGTGCGACACAACCCGGCAGGTATTTTTAAAGGAGTCACCATGATCCGATGAGTGAAGCAGCCAACCGTATCTGGATTTGTGGCAGAGGAGGCCAAGGCGTGCAGTTTTTAGCCGAATTGCTGAATGGGGTCTTTTTTGCTGAAAAAAAACAGAGTTGGATGCAGGCCAGTTGTGATTGGGCCATTCGCGGCGGTCAGGTGATTGCGCGGGTTTTTGCCGATAACAAACCCCAAAGCCAATGGACTCCCAGTGCCGACTATAATATTCTGATCTCGCTCTATCCTGCCGCACCGCCACCTTTGCCCCCGCTGGCTGAAAATGCCCTGATTCTCGATGCTGTCAAAACTGGTGCATATGCCTTGGCCCACCAAAAAGGCGCTTTAAAGGCGCTTAATTTGCTGATGTTGGGACAATTATTGGCACAGCATCCACTCTGCAGCGAAGATGTTGTGGCCTGGGTGCTCAAACAAAAATTGGGGCCCTCCCGCTTAAAAGATATGCCCACCAACCTCGAAATGTTGGAGTTAGGCACCCACTTGGGCCGGTCATAAAATGGAAGATATTCACGAGATCAAACCCCTGATGTCCCTGGATTTTCCCTGGTTGGCTTTTTTGGCCACGGCAGCGATTATTTTGGGGCTTTGCCTTTTATTGGGCTGGATTGTCTGGCGCCTACTCAAACGTACACCCCCAGCAGAAACAGAAGAACCTGTGGTCCTCAAGATCGAGCCGCAAACCCTGCGGGAAGAAGCCCTGGCTGCCTTAGAAC
>JBIKWL010000296.1:0-3196 GCA_044356335.1 Candidatus Sericytochromatia bacterium | reverse complement strand
GAGCATATGGCCGCCCGACTTCACCATTTATCGGGCAAATACCAGCGCATCCTGTTGATCTGCGGCATGTTTCACTGGGAGCCGATTAAAGCGCTGCTCAAGCAAAACAAACGCGTACTTCATCCCCACCAATTGGAGGGGATTTCCTCACCGTTTTTGGCCAAACTTGGGCCCAAAGCGCGCCACACCCTGCTCGAAGAAATCCCCTATTTGGTCTTGCATTACGAAATTGCGCGGCGCTTTGGCCTTGTCTATCAGCGGCAGGTCCTGCTGCGAAAACTCTTGCTTGAAGCCCGCGAGGCCCCTGCTTTGGCCGACGAATCATATACCCTGCGTGAGATTCTGAATATTCTCAGGTATGCAGCCCGTCTGGCCGTCAGCGATAAACGCGTCAGTCCCGACCTCTACAATCTGCTCTTGGCCTGCAAGCAGACCCTGGGCGACGACTACACCCTCGAAGTGATGGATCGGGCCCTGGCCTATCCTTATGAAGACGACGAAAAGATTCCCGAAATTGAATTTGACCCCAATTCTGAACAGTTTAAACTGGGCAGCCGCAGTATTACCCTGCAGCGCCGCCTGCCGCCGCCCATTTCAATGCATGACAATAACCAAGACTGGATCAAACTCAAGATTGTCCGCAAGAAACAGGAGCATCTGCCCGAAGGTTATATGCCCTTTTGGTTTTTCTTTGGTTTTTATTCCCATGTGCCCGAAGATCTGATTCTAGAAGGGTTTATTGAGCGCCTCGGCGATAAATTGGCCAGCCAGCAGACCGCCACCGAAACCCGCGTGCAGGAGTTCAGCGGAAGCTTGCTCGATGGGCTGGCCCTGCGTGAGACGATCCGCAACTACCATTCGGGTAAACTCTATGTCAAAGAGGAGCGCAGCCGTTTGGCCCAGATTGGCGCTTGGGTCTTGATCTTTGACGAAGATTTGAACGAACTCACTTACCCTTGGATGATGTCGCTTTCAGCAGAGCACCACAACGAGTCTGACATTGCCTTTTATGCCTCCAATCCAGCGCTGCACCCTGTGACCCGCGAGATTATCCGCGCCAAATATGGCGCGATGCTGGCGATCAAACCAGCCCTGCCAAACGAGGCCAAAATTGGCTGGGATGCCCTCGATGTGAACGAAGAATTGCGCAAAGAGCAATTGGTGCGCCTGGCGATCCAACTCAGCCCCCGGCCTGGCATTCTCTATTTGGCCCAAATACCCCCCGAAGGCTATTTTTACAGCATGGCTGCCTCTTTGGGCAAAACCCTTTATCATCTGCCCTTGAATAAAATCTCGCAGCGCCATCTCAAGCGCATTCAGCGTTTTCATTTGCTCAGCCGCAAAGAAGTCAGGAGAAATGCCGATGACTTCATCTAGGCGATCAGCAAACCTGTCTCGCATGGGCAAAACCGTCTTGGTTTCGGCTCTCGTTTGGACCCAGTTCTGGTTGCCGGTGGGTGCGCAGAGTGTAATGGGTGCGCAAAGTGCCCAGGCCCTGATCGACGAAATGCAAAAAGCGCTGGAATTGGCCCAACCCCAGGTGCAATTTACCCGCAGCGCACCCTTGCCGGCCCCGGTCTTTATCCCCGAGCAGGGCGTGCTCAAAGATTATCGCTTGGGGGTGGGCGATGGACTCGAAGTCTATCTCTGGAACCCCCGGATTCAATTGCAATACAGTCTCAATGTCGGTCCCGATGGCAAAATCATGATCCCCAAATTGGGGGCCATCAAGGTGCATGGTTTGAGTCTCAAAGCATTGGAAGAAAACCTCAGCAGCTTGCTGCGGCAGCAATACCGCGACGAAGTGCGCGTCAGCGTGGTGCTCAGCCGCGTCAGACCTGTGCAGGTCTTGGTCACAGGCTATATTCAAAACCCCGGTTTTTACCAAGTTCCTTGGGGCAGTCGCCTGATCGAGGTGCTGCGCCGTGCGGGTGGGGTGCAAGATCAGGGCTCGGTGCGCCGGGTACAAATCAGCCAAGACAGCCAGAAAACACAGGTGGATTTGTACCGCTTTCACTACCAAGGGGATCTTCAAGCCAACCCCCTATTGACTGGGGAAGAGCAGATCTTTGTGCCCACCTTGGGCAGCAAAGTGGCTTTAACGGGCCAATTTCGCTCGCCGGGCCTGTATGAGTTTTTACCGGGTGAAGACCTCAATAACCTGCTTAAACTCACTGGGGGGGCCAAACCCAGCGGAGACCCCGAGGGCCTGCTGCTCTGGCAAAACGGCTTAAATGGTTCAAATAGGCCCTTGGAAACCCGCTCCCTCAACCAGAATTATGTCCTGCAAAATGGGGATATTTTACATTTGCCCCTGCGCAAATTGCCGACCGAAGAAAAGAATCTGACTGTTTATGGCCAAGTATTGACACCTGGCGTGCAGGCCTACCGCCGGGGCATCACGGTTCAGGATTTACTGCGACAGGCAGGTGGCCCCCTGCCCAGCGCAGATCTTGGCGGGGTGCGGATCAGCCGCCTGCAAAGTGAGGGTGAATTGCGCACCCTCAAAGAACTCAATTTGCAAGAATGGCTGAATGGCAAGAACCGCGACGGCGAAACCCAATTGGAGCCCGGCGATATTTTGTACATTCCCGAGACCTTTTTTAGCGTACGCAATATTATGGAGCTGACCACCTTGGTCGTGGGGGCCTTGGGCATTGTCAGTGTGGTTTTAAACCTGAGCCGCCCCCAATGAAGCCAGAATTGCTCTTGCCCCAACTCAATCTCTTTCTCAGGCGTTACAGCCTGTTTATGCTCTTTACGGCCCTGCTGGGCACATCTCTGAGCTGGGCCAGCGTCAAATACTTGGTCACACCCATTTATGCCGCCCAGACCAGCCTTTTGATTCTGCCGAGCCAAAGCAAAAGCCAATTGGGACCGATGTTGAATCAATTGGAATCCCAATTGGAGATGCTCGGCCCTCTGCGTTCGGTGATCGGCGGCCAGAATTTCAGCTCCTCGCTCAAAGATCTGGTCAGCATTTTAAACAGCCGCAGCTTGGCTGAAGAGGTTTTGGCCCGTTACCCCCGTTTGCAGGTTTTGCCCGAAGCCTTAAAAGAGCTCAAAAAAAACAAAAAAGGCCAGCCCAAGCAGGTGATCTTGGCCTGGTTGCTCAAACAGGTCGAAATCCTCTCGCCCGACGGCAAAGATGGAACCCTCCGCATTGAGGTCAAATTGAGCGACCCCCAATTGGCGG
>JBIKWL010000297.1:0-3196 GCA_044356335.1 Candidatus Sericytochromatia bacterium | reverse complement strand
AACTTAGACTGCTGATGAAGGCTATAAGCCCTATCGACATAGATTTTTGCATTTGTTTTTCCCCATTTCAGGGCCTGGTTAAAATCTTTTTCGGCCTCGCCAAAATTCTGCAGATTCAACCAAATTTGGCCACGTTTGTGATAAGCATTTGCTGCTTGCGGACTGAGTTCCAGCCCTCGGTTCAAATCTTGCAAAGCAGCGTGATAATCTTCTTTGGCTTTTCTGGCCAATCCCCGCTGAATCCACAACCGCGCATCGCGGGGAAAGGCTTGAAGTGCGCGACTACAAGCAGCGATCTGTGTGTCTGCTAAAAAACGCGTATCCAGACAATGGCGCCGCTCTCTTTCCGCATTTTGGAGTGGCCGAGCGAGAAGAGCAGCACTTGGGCTTGCCAATAGCAAAAACAAAAAGAAACCAAATTTTGTCAATCTGTTTAAGTGCTGCTCAAATTTCACTTGAGTTTACCTTATTAAAGTGGCCTTAGCCGCCCACCATCCACAGGCAAACTCACACCGGTGATATACGCCGCCGCCTGAGAGGCCAAAAAGGCCACCGCTTCCGCTGTTTCCCCGGCCTCGGCAAAGCGGCCCAGGGGTACTTCGGCCCGCATATCCACCTCCACCAATTCACGCGAGAGGCCCATTTTTTCGGCCCGGTTGGCAATGATCTGATCGAGCCGCTCGGTGCGGGTATACCCCGGCAGCACATTGTTGACCGTGATGCCGTAAGGCCCCAATTCATCGGCCAGGGTTTTGGCCCAGGCGGCCACAGCGGCCCGCACCGTATTGGAGACCCCCAGACCGGGAATCGGTTGGCGCACAGAGGTTGAGATAATATTGATCAAACGGCCATAGCGAGAGGCTTTCATGCCCGGCAGCAGGGCCTGCATCAAGACTTGACCACAGAGCAAATGCTGCGCAAAGGCCAGCGAAAAGGCCTCCAAACTGGCCGTATGGGCCGGTCCGGGCGGGGGGCCACCGCCATTATGAATCAAGATCTGAAAAGGAGCTTGGCCCGCTAAAAAGGCCTGGAGTTCTGTTTGTAAAAGCGCTGGATCGCTGAAGTCGACAGCCAGCCAACTGTGTTGCTGATTGGCATGCACTGACAATTCTGGCATCAAGGCTTTGAGAGCCAAATCGCTGCGCGAAAGACCCACGATTTCGGCGCCGCGTTCGGCCAAGAGCAGCGCCACGGCTTTGCCAATGCCTTTGCTTGCACCACAGACCAATGCGCGTTTGCCACTTAAATCGAAGCTGTTCATGCCTGTTCTCCCTGGTAATAAAATCCGAGTTGCCGCTCGACTTCGGCTGGCAATTCCGGCAGGGCCGAGCGGGGAATCAAGAAGGTTGAAAGTTGGTTAAAATCACCAAAGATGCGGTGTTTGGCCATGGTATTAAGCAGATATTCATAGCCCATTGATCCGCCGGTGCCGACTTTGACTCCGATCATGCGCTGCACATTGAGGGCATGGCGGTAGCGCCAGGTCGTGAGCAATTCATCGACGGTGCTGAGGGCGTTGAGCAGGCGGTAGGGCAAATGTAAGATCGGACGCTCGCGGTAGAGCAGAATCAGCAAAGCCGCTTTGGTGGCTTTGTAAGACAGACGGCGACTCCCCTGGGCCTGGAGTTCATGGTATTGCTCTTCTGAAAACAAGGTGGCAAAGGTCGAACGGGTAGCCGCTAAACGGTCCAGGTGGGACTGAATATCTTCTGGCCCGAGCAATGGATTGCTGGAAATGCGCTCGGCATCGCTATCAAACAGGGTTTCGACCGCTTGACGGTAGCTGTCCCAGAAGTCAAATGTACCAAAGGTCAAAAAGGGTGTGCGCTCCAGCCATTTTTCGACCAACTCCAGCAGAGAGGGCGCGTTTTCAGCTTTTTGCAAAATTTCGCGGTGACGCTGATCGAGGCTTGCATCGTAGCGGCCCTGGTGGTAAGGCACGCGCTGCTCGGGCTTGAGACCCAGGCGGTTTTCCAAAATGCGAAATTGAAAGCTCTGAAAGCCCGAAGCAGGGTAAAGCTGATCGCGGAAATCGAGAAAGTCGAGGGGCTGCATGGTCTGCAAGACCTGCATCTGCATCAACATCAGGCGCTGTATTTCGATAATCCGCTCTAAGCGGGCCACGGCCATGCCCATCTGATCTTCGCTGACAGCAGGCTTGGAAAAAAGCGTCATGACCGAATCCAACTCATGTAAAACCTGTTTAAACCAGAGCTCATAAGCCTGATGGATGATGATAAACAGCATTTCATCGTGGGCGGGAGCCCCGTCAGATAACTGGCTCAGTGGGTGCTGGGCTTCGAGTAAATAGTCCAGCTTGAGGTAGTCGGCATAATAAACAGGCTCGTTTTTGGGGGAGGTTTCAGCCATGGGGTTCTACTTTCAGCGAATTGCTCTGGTTCATTATCCCCAGCAAGGGGTTGGCTTGTCAAAGCTTGCCCCATTCTTGCACAAGTGCAAAGAGAATTCAGACAGAACTTTACAAAAAATTTAATTATGATATTATTAATGATAAAAAATCAAGCAAGAGGGCCGTCATTTATGTTCAACAAAAAGCAATGTCTGAGGGCTTTAATCACAACGGGTATGGCTCTATCAACAATAACAGCCTGTGCATTGAACAATACGCCTGTGTTGGACGGTGAGTTAAAATCCGGACAGAGTCCCTCCCCCAGGCCCAGTACAGCAACTTCCAGGCCGATCATCACGGAATACCGCAGTTTGCCGCCAGGTGATCCTCGCTCTTTTGTTTTAAGCAAAACTGAAAAAGATGTTATCGCCAAGCGAGAAAGTTATGTCTACAAAGTGGCTCTGCCCAATGCCGACTTTAGCAAAATGCTCTACCGTTATGAGACCACTGAAGAAGTGGATTTTAACGACAAAAATAAATCCTCGGCTCGGCGCACAGTAAATTCTGGTTTGTGGCACTTTGATCGGGCCACCAGTAAAAACGAAAAATTACCCGAAACGATGCAATTGGGCGATCTCAACTCTGTTGAACGTCCCATCCTTTGGATCGATAGCCAGCAGGTCTTGGGCATGAGTACAAACACAAAAACAGGCTTCCTCAAAGAAGAGGCATTGGTGATTGTGGATCTTGCCCAAGGTGTCAAAAAGATCATCTCAACAGCCAAAATTAAAACTTATTTTATCCAAGGCAATTTTGTCTATTTATTGGAACATAACAAAATCTATC
>JBIKWL010000045.1:0-38273 GCA_044356335.1 Candidatus Sericytochromatia bacterium | reverse complement strand
GCTGACTCTTAATCAGCGGGTAGTAGGTTCGAACCCTACATAACCCACTTTTTTTGGTAATGGTCTTTCAGCGTCTGCATTCCAAATTTCAATTCAAATAGCCGGTCAAACCGGTCCTTCACGGAGTTATCCAAGCCCATGACATTTACGGTTCCCAAGAAAGATATGCGTCGGAACAATAACAGCAACAATAACAACAATCGGCCCTTCAAAAAGCGCCACCCACAACCGCATCACCAACACCATTCCCGGCCGCAAATGCCCCAAGAGGCTTATCAGGAACCCGATCTCACTCTGCTGATGGAAAAAACCCTCAAAGACCTGATGGATATTGCCAAAGAAGTCGACATTCATCAGCCCTCCAAACTGCGCAAACACGATCTGGCCCTGCGCATCTTTCAGGCCGAAGAAGCCAAAGCCAATACCCGCAAAGGCATCCTCGAAATCATGCCCGAAGGCTACGGTTTTTTGCGCGTCAATGGCTATTTTCCCAGTTCCGACGATGTGTATATCTCCCAGGCCCAGATCAAACGCTTTAAACTGCAGACCGGCCACACGCTTGTGGGCCAGATTCGCCCGGCCAAAGAGGGCGAAAAATATGCCAGCATGGTCAAAATCGACTCCGCCAATGGCCTCGAACCCGAAAAAATCCAGTATTTAAAACCCTTCGACAGCTTAATTCCGATCTATCCCGAAGGCCATATCAACCTCGAAACCCCGCGCCACGACCTTTCGATGCGCATTATGGATATTTTCTCCCCGATCGGCAAAGGCCAGCGCGGCCTGATCGTCTCGCCCCCCAAAGCCGGGAAAACCACCCTGCTCAAAGGCATTGCCCATGCCATCGCTGAGAATCACCCTGAGATCGTCTTGATCGCCCTGCTGATCGACGAGCGCCCCGAAGAAGTCACCGACTTTGAGCGCTCTGTTAAAGGCGAAGTGGTGGCTTCGACCTTCGACCGCCTGCCCGAGCACCACACCCGCATCACCGAATTGGTGCTCGAAAAAGCCAAACGCCTGGTCGAAGCGGGCCGCGACGTGGTCATTCTGGTCGATTCGATCACCCGCATGAGCCGCGCCTATAACCTGATCATTCCCCCCAGTGGCCGTACGCTGTCGGGCGGCTTGGATCCCAATGCCATGCACTCCCCCAAGCGCTTCTTTGGCGCAGCCCGCAATATGGAACACGGCGGCAGCCTGACGATTCTGGCCACGGCCCTGGTCGACACTGGCAGCCGCATGGACGAAGTGATCTTCGAAGAATTTAAAGGCACGGGCAATATGGAATTGCGCCTGGATCGCAAATTGGCCGAACGCCGCCTCTTCCCTGCGATTGATATCAAACTCTCGGGCACCCGCAAAGAAGAACTCCTGCTCGGCACGGATGTGCTGCGCAAAGAGCATCTGCTTCGCCGTATGCTCTCCAATGCCGACACCGTCGAAGCCACCGAGTTTATTCTCGAGCGCTTCAAAAAGAGCAAAACCAACGACGAGTTCTTGCAGACGATTGTCGATGACAATATGTCGGTGCTCTAGGGTTGACTTCGACTCTCCTTCGGCTTCGCTCAGGCAAAGCTCGACAGTCGGCTCAAGAAGCCGAAATGCTGCGTATGAAAATCACCCCCCAATAAAGACCTATGAAAAAAAACGAAACCCTTGAACTGACGATCTCCGACCTCGGCCCTGCGGGTCAGGGCCTGGCCCACCATGGCGATTGGCAAGTGCTGGTGCCTTACGCCTTGCCCGGCCAAAAAGTGACCGCCCGCATTCTCAAGCGCCGCCAGAAAAAAGCCGAAGGCCGCATTCAGAGCGTGGTGGAGCCCCGGCCAGACCAAATCCAAGCCGCCTGCAAACACTTTGGCCAACCCCCCAGCGAAAACAGCGATGGCCTGAGCAATGGCTGCGGTGGCTGTGCTTGGCAACAGGCCGACTATGGACTGCAATTGCAGTGGAAGCACCAAATTGTCAGCGGTCTGCTGCGCCCCTTGCTGGGTGAAAGTGTTGAAATTCCCGCCGTGCTGCCCAGCCCCCGCCCCTTTGGCTACCGCAATAAATTTGAGCTGAGCTTTGGCGACAAAATCTACCTCTCTGACGAACGCTATCTGGCCCTGCGCCAAGCCAAAGAACCCATGCCACGTGGCGATTATCTCGGCTTTCATGTGCCCGGCTCCTTTGGCACCTTGGTCGATGTACACCAATGTGAACTCATGCCTGCAGGGCTGCAAGCACTCTACACAATTGTGCGCAAGGTCTGGCCCCAACTCGGCGGCGAGGTCTACAGCCCCCGCTTTCACACCGGCTATTGGCGCCATCTGGTTCTGCGCCAAGGCATGCGCACCGGAGAGTTGATGTTACACCTCAATACCGCAGCCGGCCACAGCCCCGACTGGCAAATTCTGCTTGATGCATTGAAAGACTTTGACTTGCCCGATCACCATATTCGCAGTGTCTTACACAGCGAACACACGGGCGATGCCCAGATCGTGGGCCACCAGCCCCTGACCCTGTTGCAGGGCGAGGCCCGCATCAGCGACCACCTCTGCGGCCTGGAATTTGAGATCTCGCCCTATGCCTTCTTTCAGACCAATACCGAAGCAGCAGAAATTCTCTACCAGCAGGTCCAGCGCTTTGCCTCTGAATGCCAAGCCAAAACGATCTACGATCTCTACAGCGGTACCGGCACGATTGGCATGGTCTTGGCAGGCCAAGCCGAACGGGTCTTTGGCATCGAAGAAATTGCCAGCGCCGTCAGCGATGCCCGCGCCAACGCCGAACGCAATGGCATTCTCAATTGCAGCTTCGAAGCGGGCAAAGTCGAAGCCCTTTTGCCCGATCTGGTGGCACAATACCCGGCTGATCTGGTGATTATCGACCCGCCACGGGCCGGATTGCACCCCAAGGCCCTCAAAACCCTGCTTGAACTCCAGGCGCCCGCCCTGATCTACGTCTCCTGCAACCCCTCGGCCCTGGCCCGCGATCTCGAAGCCCTGCTAGAGAGTTACAGCGTGAAGGCGATTCAACCAGTGGATCTCTTTCCCCAGACCGGGCATGTCGAGACCGTGGTGGCCTTACAGTTGAAATAGTTTTGCAAACAAGCCAAAGCCCAAAATCAGCTATAATACCCCTAAGTGCCAATTTTTGCTGGCCATGTTGCCAAGGGGAATTCCATGTCATCACTTACCGAAACCCGCATCTTTAACCAGCCCGACACGGTGGTTGAGTCCTGGTATTGGGCGTTTAAATCTTCAGATCTGAAAAAAGGGCAAATCAAGCCCCTCAATTTCTTGGGCCAAGAATTGGCCGTGTATCGCGGTGAAGATGGCGTGGTCAGAGCCGTTGAAGCCTATTGCCCGCATATGGGTGCCCATCTGGCCGAAGGCAAAGTCGATGGCAAAGGCGTGCGCTGCTTTTTTCATGCCTGGAAATTCGACGAAAGTGGCGAATTGGTGGACATTCCCTGCCGCAAATCCCCTGGCATTCAAGAAAAGATCAAACTCTTCCCGGTCTGTGAACAATACGGTGTGATCTGGATTTATACCGGCGAAACCCCCACCCACCCCGTGCACTTTGTGCCCGAACTCGAAGGCGTCGAAGTGGCACACGCTTTTGGCAATCAATTTGTCAAAGAATGCCACCCCAATGTGGTGATGATCAACGCCATTGATGCCCACCACTTTACCTCGGTCCACCACCTGCCTGTGGACGTCAAGTTTGAAACGATTCCCCTCAGCCCGCACGCGATTCAATTTAACAACACCACCCATATGCCCCAAACCAAATGGTACCTGCGCTTTTTTAGCAAATTCTACAAAGGGCCCCTGACCTACTCAATGACATATACCGCTGGCAGCACGGGCTCGGTCACGGTTGGCCCAGATTTCTTGCACTGCCACATCATCTTTGCCCTGCGCCCCAATGCCCAGGGCCATGCCGAGGGCCTGACGATTCTGCTCACCCCCAATGGCGCTCACAGCACCAAATTGGGCTGGTTGAATCTGTTTAACCCGATCATTCTCTTTGCCACCAAACTCGTGGGCAATTATTTCGCTGGCGGCGATACCGAGGTCTTTAAGACCATCAAGTTTAAATTCAACCGCCCGATCAAAGAGGATTCTTCGATTATTAAATTCATGCAGCACCTGGAAAAACAAAAGACCGCCCGCTGGGGCTTTGGCAACAAAGTAACGGGCGAAACCGCACTGCCCCTGCATCAAGAGGCCCAGGATGCTCCCGCAGAATCTCTGCTCGACAATATTATCGACATCAATACCCGCGAAGAAAACAAGCGCAGCCAGAAAGTGGCCCCATGAAAAAACTCAAAGCCTTTGGCTACGCCGTCTCAGATTTAAGTACCGCTCAAATCGAAAGCATGTTTCAGCTCTTTGCTGAATATTATGCCAACGTGACCTACGAACAATTCCGCAAAGACCTGAGCCAAAAAGACCATGTCTTTGTGCTCAAAGACAAAGCCACCCTGGAGATCAAGGGTTTTTCCACGATTGTGGCCCTCAATTCAACGGTCAACGGCAAACCCGTGCGCGGCTTCTTCAGCGGCGATACGGTTGTGGACCGCGAGTATTGGGGCCAAGGCACCTTGGGCGTGGCCTTTCTCAAATTTCTGTTTTTGCACAAATTGCGCAAACCTTTTGAACCGCTCTATTGGTTTTTGATCTCCAAAGGCTACAAGACCTATCTGCTGATGGCGAATAATTTTCAGACCCACTATCCGCGCTGTGAAAAACCCACCCCCCCTGAAATTCAGACCCTGATCAACACCTTCAGCAGCACCCTCTACGGCGATTGTTATTATGCCGATCGCGGGGTGATCAGCTTCGCGGGCCAGCAATCGCATATCAAAGATGCGCTCAAAGAAGACATCACGCCGATCAGCGAAGACCTGCTGAAAAACCCACGGGTGGCCTTCTTTGCCGAGAAAAACCCGCACTGGGACCAGGGCGACGAATTGGCCTGTGTGGCCCTGATGACTTTTAGCATGCCCGTGTATTACCAACTCAAAACCTTTAAAAAGCTGGCCCAGCGCGCCTTCAGTGGCAAAAAAGCGCGCAGCGAAAAACCCCGCAACACCGGCGCGCTCGACCCTGCCCAGGAAGGCGCAAGACCTTGAATGACATGCTTTTTAGCGCCACGCTTGAAAATTCGCTGAGCAAAACCCAGGTTCCAAGCAACCGCGAAGTCGAGCAAATTCTGAGCCGCAAACTCTCGCAAAGCGCCCCAGAGCCAGATTTTGCAGGTCTTTGGGATCTCAACGATCACCGCTTGGGCCACGTCTCTCAGGTCAGCGCCGCATCGGCAGAGACCCGCGCCGCGATTTTGACAGACTTGGCCAAGGGCCGCTTTCGCGAGGCCTACGGGATTGAAAAAGCGGGCATGAACTTTGCCGCCAAAATGAGTTTGCTCTCTCAGAGCCTCAACGAGCAAAAGCTCTACTCACTCTTTGCCTCCGAAGAGGCGGCCCATTTTCACTTTATTCAAGCCGTGTTGGGCGATCCCCCCGATCTCTCACAGGACCCCTTTATCCAGTTTTTAAACGAGCTGATCATCTCCGCTGAGCGCCGCCCGCTGCTGTTTATTATCCAGGTGGTGCTCGAAGGCTGGGGCCTTGACCATTATGCTGGCATGCTCAAAAGCTGCAAACAAGCCAGCTTTAGAGGGCCTTTGCAACAGATTCTCAGGGACGAAGCCGCCCACCACGGCAGCGGCCTCTCGCTCTTTCAAGAGGCCGAATTGAGCCAAAGCGAATTGAATTACACCCTGGAGATGATGGCCGCCTTTTTAAACATGGTGCGCATCGGCCCGGTGGGCCTGCTCCAGACCCTCGAAAGCCATCTCGGCGGATTGACGAATGCGCAGAAACAGACCGTGTTGACGGAGATGGGCGCCATTGAAGACAGCACGCGCAAATTGAATCTGCTCAAAGGGCTGATGCAAAAGGCCCAGGCTGTGCGGATTTTGGAAAAGCTTGAAGCCAAAGAGGCCTTCGCGCTGTTGTTTTGAGGTCAAGTTTGAGGCCAAGTTTGAGGCCGAGTCGCTGAGGCTAATTCTCGCTCTCAACCACCGGCACAGGCCGCTCAGCGTGCTCTCCAGCCATCGGCAACGCGATTTGCCCGCTCTCTTTGCCCCCATTGCCCGGCGCAGGTGCATAGCTCTGGCTCCAGGGCGAGGCCTTGAGGCGGTTGATATACCTTAAATATTTGGCCACGGGCGCATCCATGCCCAATAAATTGCGGGTATTAAAGCGGATATTTTCGTAGATCTGCCCATCTTCGCCCTGCAGCGAGAAAAAGGCCCGCTTGGTAAAAAACAGGCAAAGCCAAGTGGCAATCGCCCCGCGCAGGCCCTCGCGCTTTTTCGTGACATAAATCGGCTGCACCAGCGTTTGGCCGGGGGCCCCCATTTGGTAGGCAAAGAACATATACAATTCGGGCAAAAGGCCCGCTTTGCCAAAGAAACTCACGTCTCTGAGCAAAGTCAAAGCCGCCAGACAGCCATCGGCATAGGTCATCGAATAGCAATAATGGGGCCCCAAGACCTTGCGCACGAGCTTTTCAGCCAAGGTCGTATTGGGGGTTTGGCCGCGCAATTCAATCGTGATCACGCGGTCGTTGTCTTCGATCTGCACATCCATGTCCATGTGGATATTGTGAACGGTGCGCAGATGCTGGGGATCGATGCCGTTGATCATGGTGATGTGGAAATGGCATTTGCGCGTATACGCCTGGCCATGCTGAAAGCTCACTTCTTGGCCTTCGAGGGCAGGGATCTCCAGCACATGGCTGGGGGTGTGGGGATCGGGATGCACCCAGACAAAACCGTATTTTTCTTCGCAGGCATAGGTCTGTAGACAGGCCGTTTTGGGAATCTCTTTTTGGATCGGAATATGTTGGCAGCGGCCATCGCTGCCGTATTCCCAGTGGTGAAAAAAGCAGCGCACGCGGTCGTTGACGACTTTGCCAATGCCAAGATCGACGCCCATATGCGGGCAAAAGCCGTCCATGGCGTGCACTTCGCCTTTGGAATTGCGGAAGACGCAGATGTGTTGACCGGCCAGATCCCGCGTCAAAACTTGGTTGAGTCCCAATTCAGAAGTCGCACAGAGAATATACCAGCCCTCGGTGACAATCTCCCAATTGTTGAAGATCTTGTGTCGGGCCTGGGGCTGGGTATGGATATTCTGGTGTTCGGTGCGCCGCTGTTGGGGTATTTGGCTCATATTTGGTTCTTTTGGGCTCGTTTGGCTTAGGGTATTTTCCTGGCTTCATTATAGCCTGTTGGCAGCAGCCACCTGCGTGATTTTCTGGAGCGCCTGCCAAAAATCCGCTAAAATGATACAAACAGGATTGCGAGGTATCGTAAAGATGCTGATGGATAAAAAAACAATGGGCACCGCCGAAGTGATCGGTGGCATGGGATTGCTGCTGCTGGGCCACAAACTCAAAGGACTGGGCATGTTTGCCCATGGTTTTACAGCCCTCGAAGAACTCTACCGCGAAGCCCATCCCGAGCTCAAACCCGGTTTGCAGGCCCGCTGGGAAAAAGCCACAGAATTCTACGAAGCCAACCATCAGAACGAAACCAACCGTACCTTGCACCGCCTGGGCATCCCCTTTATTGTCGGTGGCGCTTTGGGCCTTTTGGCCAGCAAACCCCACCGCCTGCCCTGGATGGTCTCAGCTGCAGCCTTTGCGGGCGGCTGGGCCTCCAATATTATTGGCCACAGCGTCTACGAGAAAAATGCCCCGGCTTTTACTGAAGACCCCCTGTCATTTATTGCCGGGCCCGTTTGGGACATTCAACAGATGATGGCCCTTTCAAACGCCCAACAAAAAGGCCGGATCGAAGAACGGGTCACCGTGGAAGTTGAAAATGCCTGAACAAGCGCGTGAGCAAGTGTCTAAGCAAGTGCCCTCGGTCCACAAAGACAACCCCTTCTTTCAAGCACGGGTCGAAAACTCCCGCACCCGCGTGGTCAAGATTGTCTTTCCCAAAGACACCAATAACTTCGATACCCTGTTTGGGGGCACCGCGCTGCAGTGGATGGACGAAGTGGCAGCCATTGCCTCGATGCGCTTCTCGCGCCAACAGACCGTGACCATTTCGTTGGATGCCATCACCTTTAAAAAGGCCATTCCCTCCGCCAATTTTGTCGAATTGGTGGCAGAGGTCGTGGAAGTGGGGCGCACCAGCATGAAAATCCAGGTCGATGTCTATCTCGAACCCATGGACCAGGATATTCGCATCAAAGCGATCCACGGCTGTTTTACCTTTGTGGCGATCAATGCAGAGCGGCAGCCAATCGCAATAGAATGGGACAAACCTTTACCTGAGGCAATAAGACATGACTAGCATTCAAGAGGGCATTCAAGCCAAAAAAGTCTCCGAAATTCGCCATCTCATGAATACAGGCAACCTCCCCGAGGCCTTTTTGCGCTGCCAGAAGTTTGTGGATAAATACCCCCAAATCCACACAGGTTGGTACTTAATGGGCCTGGTGGCCGAACAACTGGGCGACCTGGAAAAGGCCGAAGTGGCCTGGGAAACGACCTTGCTGGTCAAACCCGAAGATGCCCTGACCCATTTTAAGCTGGGCATGTTGCTGCAAAGCCAAGGCCCCACCGATCGCTCACTCAAACACCTGCAGGCCGCGCGGGCCTTTGCTCCTGAAGAATCTGTGTATACCCGCACCCTGGCCCGTGTGCACATGATGCTGGGCCATAACGAGGACCTGATACTCTATGCCCGCGCCCTGTTGGAGCAAAACCCCAAAGACGGCGACGCCTTCTTTTTGTTGGGTGCAGGCCTGCATCTTTCAGGCAAATACGGCGATGCCGAATTGGCCCTCAAACAAGCCAGCGAATACGACCCCAGCCACGTCTCGGCTGCGTTTCAATTGGGCTTGGTACAGCTCGAACGCCAAGAGCTGGCTGAGGCCGTCGGCAGTTTTGAACGAACCCTTCAAGTCAGCCAAGGGCAAGGTGTACAGGCCTCTTGGTTGGCCCGCGTTTGGGCCCTGCTCGGTCGGGCTTACCAGCTTCAGGGCCAAGTCGGTCCCGCCGCAGAAGCCTGGCAATCGGCCCTCAAACTCTGGCCCGATGGTCTGGCCTGTACCGGCCTCTCGCTGCAATTGCCCGCTGTCTACCAAAAAGCCGAAGACATCCCAACCTGGCGCAACAACTTTATCTCAGGGCTCGAAACCCTCGAAGCCAAGGCCCGCGAGATCAGCTCTCCGCTGGGTGAACAGCAGTTGCACCCCTTTGACCTGAGCCTGATGGGCCAAGCAGATTTGGCACTCAAACAGCGTGTGGCCAGCTTTTACCAAAGTTATTTAAGCGACCAAACAGAACCCACAGGCAGCCAAAGAAACAGCCTGACGGTGGTCTGGCTCGGTATCAGCCCCCTCTGGGAACCGGCCCTGATGGCACTGGTCAAAGCCCTCCATCCGCTCTTGCCAGTGACGGTTTTAACCAGCGAAGCGAATCTGGCCGAACGCCTGCTCAAGGCGGGTTTAACCGTGCAACCCGTGCCCTATTTGCGCGAGAATATTAAACAGGCGTTGCTCTACAGCAAACCCGATCACCTGCTCTATCTCGATCTGCGCAACCCGCTGGCGTATAGCTTGGCCTTGGAAAAACTCGCGCCGGTTCAGAGCGTGCTCTGTTTGCAGCCCGAGAGCTCGGGTATAAACACCCTCGATTATTTTTTCTCTGCCGCCGCCCTCGAACCGGCCCAGGCCGAAGCACAGTACAGCGAAACCCTGGTCAAGCTCAAAAACTGGCCAATTCTACCCACTCTGCCTACTCTGCCCGCCTGGAAAAGCAAACGCGATCTGCGCCTCACCGAGCTGGGCACGATTTATCTCTGCCCCGTTGAGAGCAATAAAATTCACCCCGACTTTGACCCCGCCCTGCAGGCCATTCTCGAAAAAGACCGCAAGGCCTTCCTGTATTTTCTCTACCGCGAAGGAGATGTGGCCCATACCTATCTGCAGCAACGGCTGCAAGAGCGTCTTGGGGCCCGTGCTGACAAGGCCAAATTTGTCAGTTGGGCCAATACCGAAGAATTGCTGCAGTATTTACACCGCGCCGATGTGGTGCTGGATACCCCCTATTCTGGCGGCCGCAGTCTGATTGGCTGGGCCATGGGGCTGGGTGTGCCCGTGATCAGCCTCGAAGGCCCTGCCCAACAGAGCCGCTGGGGCAGCAGTTTGAATAAAGCCCTGGGCCATCCTGAGTTCACTGCAGACAGCCTTGAAAAGTACCCAGGCATCGCCTGTACACACGCCAGCGCGGGCCCCCAGCGTGTTATTCTGAAAGCGAGTCTGACAGAGCGCTATTCCCAGCTCTGGAATCCCAGTCAGGCCGCCCAAGAAATGGTGGCCTTTCTGACCCAACAACCGACAGATCAGAATGCGGCTGCCCCGACAGAGACCGACCAAGACGAAGAACAAGGATAAAGACATGCCCGAATTGGATCCCAAGATCAAAGAGGCCCAAGAGGCCCTGAGCCAAGGCAAAAGCGCCGAAACAACCCAGATCTGTGAGGCCCTGCTCGCCAGCGACCCCAACAACGCCGAAGCGTGGCATCTCTTGGGACTGGTCGCTTACCAGGCCCAAGATTTTAAAACCGCTGAAGAAAAAATCCGCAAAGCGATTGAATTCAACGCCCAGCCCCATTTTTACAATAATTTGGGCAATGTGCTCAGCGACCAGAATCAAAATGACAAGGCCCGCGAAATGTACCAAAGTGCCGTGCGGCTCAATCCGAGCTTCTCGGGCGGCTACAATAATTTGGGCAATATCTCGCGCAAAATGGGCAAAGTTGAAGAGGCTGTGTTTAATTACCAAAAAGCCCTCAAAGCCGATCCCAGCCAGCCCGATGCGTTTATCAACCTCGGCAATTTGTTCTTTGATATGGGCCGTTACCCCCAGTCGATCGACAATTACAAAAAGGCCTTGGCAATCAACCCCACCATGGTGCAGGCCCTGAACAATTTAGGCAGTCTCTACCACCACCAGGGCCAGGGCGAAGAAGCCAGCCAATATTACGCAAAGGCCCTCGAAGCCAATCCCGACTTTATTCCCGCCCTGTTTAATCTGGCCCATCTCAAACGCGAACAGGGATTTATCGACGAAGCCCTCGCTCTCTACCAAAGATGCATCGACAGCAATGCCAATATGTTGGATGCCTATTTGAATATGTCGCGGATTTACCAATTCCAAGGCAAGCCCGATGAGACCATTCGCTGTTTAAACAAGGTGCTGGAACTCAACCCCCAGATTGCCGAAGCAGAAAATGGCCTGGCTCTGATTGCCCTGGAGCGCGGCGATAAACAGACGGCCCTGAAACACTTCCACCGCGCCTTTGATATCGAGCCGCAGAACCCCGATGTGTGTTATAACATGGGCTCGCTGCTGCGCGAATTGGGCCAATTGGAAGCGGCTTCGCACTTTTTGAATATGGCCCTGCAATTGCAGGACATGCACGCTTAATCTGAATTGAACACCTCCTCTGGCAGGCTTTACACCCACTGCCCGGAAGTGCTTGAATGAGAGAGAAGTCCAAAACAAGGAAATCAAGCCTGCATGTCTGAGATTCACGCCCGATTGCTGATCAATGGAACCCCTGTGGGAGGCACCCTCACCCCACTCAAACCGTCTGCAAGCTCAGAAACAGGCCAGCCAACCGTTCCCCAAAACCACACCGACCGCATTGTTTTCGAAGCGGGTAATCAGGCCTATAGCCTCGAAGGCGAAAACCTGAATTTCAGCGGTTTGAGCCAAGCAGCCAGCGGCTCGGCCCAATTGGAACGCAATGGCAAACGCCTGCCCGCCACCCTCAAGCTGATTCAAGACAGTCCCGATTCGCTCTCAGAAAAAATCCGCAATACCGTCACGCCGCCCCCGGCCTGGGGCAACACCTCTCAGGTTCAAGGCACCCTGCGCGATCTGCACGATGTGCAGGGCAACCGCGATGGGCTCTGGGACAACGAAACCCAGCCCGCAGGCAGTGTCGGAGGATTTGTTAAACAACAGCCCCTGCCCAGCAAAGCCCAGAACTGGGCCAGTGGCCTGGGGGATTTAGACAGTCAGATTCAGGCCCTGCAAACCTTTCGCAGGCAAAAAGAAGCCGCTTGGGGCATGCCTGTAACCCAACTCGATCTGGCCCAACTCAAAGACGGGAACCTCTTTGCCGCCCAAAAGGCGATTGCCTTGGATCGCTTGGGCCGCACCCCTGCCGAATTGACCGAGGGGTTTGTCTCAGCCAAGGGCCAGGTCAATGGCGCTAAAATTGCCGATCGTGAGCTGTTTTGGCAGCGCTTTCATCCCCAGGGCGAACCCACAGGCAAAGTGATTGTGATGCTGCCGGGCTTTTTGCAGACCGGGCGCAATTTTTACGAACAGGCCGATGCCCTGAGTAAAGCGGGGCACGATGTGCTGATCATGGACCAGCAATGGGGGGGGCAGACCAAAGGCGGCGAAGCGGGCCACGTCGATCGCGGCTACGGCATCACCCGCGATGTAGCGGCCATGGCGGCCTACGCCCAGACCCATCTCGAAAAAGAGTACAAAGGCAAAGCGGGCGCAGAAGTGATTCTGATGGGCACCAGCCTCGGCGGTGGCCCTGGCACCTTTGCAGCGTTAACGCTGAACGAACAGAACTTGATAGCCTTGGAAGGCCCCTCCATGCCCAAAGGTCTGAAAGCTGTCCTGCAAGGGCCATTCTTTGGGCCTACCGATAATTTTTTAAATGACAGCTTTGGCCTCTTGAGCAAAGTGCCCCTGGTCAAAGACATTCCCCTGCGTTCATTGGGTTTGCCGATTCTGAGCACCGACCCCGAGGCCAAACAAAAAATCGCCCAGGGTGCCGTGCTCGAAGATCTGCGGGCCCAGGCCCAGGCCATGACCGCCACTTTGCCAGATATGCAGGCCGTGTTGGATAAAGTTGAGGCTGGCCAAGGCCCCAGCAACCAAATCCAGATTGTGCACAGCAAGGGCGACCCGCTGGCCAATAGCGCCTTGAGCCAGAAACTGGCACAAAAACTGCCCAATCTGAAATTGACGCTTTTAGAAGGGCAGAACCACGTTTTGGAGCAAAGTGACGCAGAACAACAAGTGGCCCTGGATTTGCTCAAGAAACTCCACTAAACCTGAAAGCCGCATCCAGCACAGATGTCCCTCTCAGCACAATTGGCCCAGGCCCCCAGCAATTGCAGGATGCAACACTTAGCTTTCTGGCGCTTTGTAAACGGTGCTGACCATGCCGTCGGGCGTAATTTTGCGAATGGCGTGGTTGCCCGTGTCTGCAACATAGAGATTGTTGTAATGGTCTACGTCTAGAGCTGTTGGGTAATTAAACTGGGCTACCATGCCTTGTCCATCCCTGTAGCCTGGTTTGCCAAATCCCGCAAAAATAGAAATTTCTTTTTTGGAGAAGTCGTATTTCCAAATGACATGTCTCCTGATATCACTTAGATATAGATTTTCTTTAGAATCTATGCGAATTCCTCTATCTTGTAAATTTAGAGCATTTGTTTTTAAAAAGTTTGGAAAATCTGTATTGTCTTTAATAGGATCTGCAAAATCTTCTATTTTATTCAAATTTATAGGGCGTGAAGACTTAAAGTGAGGTGTATACATATAATCATTAAAAAAAGCGATTGGACTGGGTATTTTTGATGTAAGGTGAACAGTTTTGTAAGAATTTCCATATACAACTTGTTCTACACCATTTTCCCAAGGATTGTAGCTGTCAATCATCTGAAAAAAGAGACGGGTACTGCCAGGATCCCAGTAGAGGTAAAAGGGGCCACTTAAAAGAGATGATTGAGGAGGAAGGATGTCGGACCTGGGCGTTGAAGGCTGGATCAGATCTGCCACAAAACCAGAACTGTGGGTATTTAGATCAAAACGGACAATGGCAGGGCGAGAGGTATCTCCTGCATACAAAACATTTTTCTGTCTGTCCATTTCAATATCTGCTAAATGGCAACTAAACCCTGTATTGCGGATATACTGGCCTTTAAATGCAGAGAGTTTGCTTTCAGAGAGCTGATACAGTCGATTGCCACAGTCGGTATGTGTTGATGATGGATCTAATTTGACAATGGTTTGGCCATCAAACAAATCGCTGCAAGGCCGACTGGTGACATACAGGGTTTTGCCATCACCGCTAACGGCCACATCCTGGGGGTAGTCCAAGCGGGGTGGGTTATCGGCACGAATCAGGGGGCAAGCCGTGTGGATGGGCTCAGGGGATGGAGTCGATGGGCTTGCTGAGTTGGGTTTAAGAGAAGCATCGATAGCATTCGGGTATTGTATCGGACTCGCAGATGCCATACGAGTGCCAACAGTAGGAGTGGTGAGTTGCGAAGGTAAAAGGGTTGCAGAGGATTTAGTGGGTGCTGGGCCAGAATTCGATTGAGAGACACAACTGAGCAATCCCAAGCTTACCAAGAGTCCGTAAATGTGTTTCGTTTTTTTATTTCTCCACCTGTTAGAATGCCCTTTGGGGGTTTCTACCCAAAAGCCTAACACGGCCCAAGAGAAGAGCAAGTGGTTGACAAATGGTTGAAATGTAAGAGCGAGTTTATAATACGGGGGAGTATAATCGGGGTTAAAACCAGAGGAATCAAAAGCAAGTATTCGATAGAACGTTTGGTTTCCATTCAAAATGCCCTCTGATTTTACAATTCTGTGCAAGCAGCAATGCAAAAATGATAATTCATCGCTACAAAAAAGTCAAAGCTATTTTTAAACCCGCCGCCTTTACAGCCACAGCCGCAAAATGCTTGAATGAGAGCAGTTTCCAACAAGGATGATCGCCCCCTCAACCCATGTCTCTGTCCTTACAATTGGCACTCGCCCAAACCCACCACGCCCAGGGACGTCTGACCCAGGCCCTGGAGATATACCAGTGCTTGCTACAGACCGAACCAGAGGCACAGCAGAACCCCCAACTTTGGTGGGGCTTGGCGCTCTTGGCCTGGGAACAGGGCGAAGGCCGAAGGGCTGAAGGTTTTTTTCAGCAGGCCTGGCATTACGCAGCCCCCAGCTTGCCATTGCCCAATGCTAGCGAATTTGCCGCTTTTCCCGAAGGTTACCAGCGCCTGGTGCTGAGCTTTGTATTGGCCCTGATCGCCGCCTGGCAGGCCAGCCCGGCCCGTGCTTTGGCCCATCAATTGGCGCAGAGACTCTGTAGCTACCCACCTACCCATGCTGAACAGAGCTGTATTCTGGCCTCGCTCCTGCATGCGCTGGGCGAACACGCCCAAGCCCTGCAAACCTGCCGCCACTCGCTTGAAATCAGCCCCTCGGCCCAGGCCTGGTTTGTGCTGGCGCAATTGCGCTTTTCGCTCGGCGATGCCAGCGGGGGCTGCGAGGCCTGTCGCTTGGCCCTCGATCTCGATCCTCAGCACAGCGAAGCCCGCACCCTCTTGGCCCATGCGCTGCTCGAAAGCCACCAATTGGAAGCCGCCCTGGGCCAGTATGAGGCCGTGCTGGCCCAAAAGCCCGACTTTGCCGCGCTGCACTTTCATTTGGGGCGAATGTACCAGTCGCTGGGCGCATTGCCCGAGGCGCAAAGACATTACCATCGGGCCACAGAACAGACCCCCAACACACTCTGGGAATTGCAGTCCCGTCTGTGTTATGCGCCCCTGCCCACATCCAAAGCAGCGCTCCAGCATAGCTTGGCGGCCCTTGAAAGCAGTCTGAATCAGCCCCAAACCCCGATTGCATTGGCCCCGCTGCAAGGCCAATTGGCCCAGACCAATCTCGACACCCTCTTTGATCTCAATTACCTCTGTGAAGATCCCCTGCCGCTCAAACGGCGCTTTGGGCAATTGTTTGAATATGAGGCAGGCCCCGCAGCCCCCTCAGCTCCGGCCTTCACCCCCGCTGACGCAACAGGCTCTGAACCTGCGCGCCCGCTCACAATGGGGGTCTTGATCAGCCCCAAACACGAAGGGGTCTTTGCCTTTGTCAGTGGGCAGCTCTTGGCCCAATTGGACCCCGCTGAAATTGAAGTCACACTGCTGATCTGGCCGGCCTCGGAGGCAATTTTCGCCCAGCTTTTGCCCCGTTTGCCCCGGCAGCTCCTCAGTGCCGATTGGGCCCAGAGCGTGGCAAGCGTACAAGCCAGGCACTTTGACTTGGTCTATTTTTGGGAGGTGGGTACTGATCCGCTCAATTATTTTCTGCCGTATTTCCGCCTGGGTAGAATCCAGTGGAGCTCCTGGGGCAGTGGGGGCAGTACTGGCCATCCCCAGATCGAAGCCTTTCTCTCGACCAACGACCTCGAAGGGCCTCAGCCTGAAAGCCGCTACAGCGAAAAGCTCTACCAGATGCAACACTTGCCGCTCTGGTATGAGCCGCGCCATTTAACGACCTCGGGTCTGAGTCGAAGCCAACTTGGCCTGCCTGAAGAGGCTGTTTTGGCGCTCTGCCCCCACAATTTGCTCAAATTGCACCCGGATTTTGACGCCATTTTGGCCGAGATCTGCAGGCAGAGCCCCGACTTAAAACTGGTCTTGGTCCAAAGCCGCAACCCGGTCTGGAACCGGCAATTATACACCCGCCTGGCAGAGAGTATCGCCCCTGAACAACTGATCTTTTTAGAACGCCTGCCCGCCCCTGACTTTTTGTCCCTTTTGCAAGTGGGGGATTTTGCCCTCGATCCCTGGCCCTATGGCGCGGGCAAACTGGCCTTTGAAATGCTGGGGCTGGGGCTGCCGCTGTTAACCCGGCCCAGTGAAAGGCTCAAAGGCCGCATTCCGACAGCAATTTACCAGGTCTTGGAAATGCCTGAGTTGCTGGCCGACTCTGAGCAAGACTACCTCAATCAGGCCCAACGTCTGGCCCAAGATGGAGACTACCGGGCACACATCAGGGCCACCCTCAACGGGCGGCGCAACCGTCTATTTGCCAATCAAGCAGCAGTGCTTGAATTGACCCAGGTGCTGCGTCAAATGGCGCAGATGGCCCAGGGTTCAGCCTGAATTCTGCGAAAAAACTATTCACCAGCAGGCAATTGGGTATCGTTGCCGCTCTCGGTGCTGCTGCAAATGCGGTTGTCGTAAGGGGGCACGCGGTTGGTGAGAGAGGCCTTTTTTAAACGCTCAAATTCGGCTTGGTAAAACTGGGCCACTTTGGGTGAGCGAATCAGCAGGGTGTTTTCGTTGTTGTTGTTTTCGGCATTTTTGGAGAAATTATACGAGCCGGTGATCACCAATTGGTCGTCGATAATGATCACCTTGCTGTGCAAAAGGGCCTGGTTGCCATCGATCATGACGGGGATATTTTTGGTCAAGAGCTGTTGGTAGACCGAATACTGGCTGATCATGCAGCCGTCAAAAATGCCTTCCACTTTTACACCTGCACGGTGTTTGTCGATCAGCATTTTTTGAATGTCTTCATCGGTGATCGAAAAAGCCATAAAGCGGATGCGTTTGCGCGCTTTGCCCAGGGCCTCCATAATCGCGGGTTTGGTGCCGCCTTTGGGCGAGAAAAAGGTCTGAATCACAGCCCCATCAACCTGCACCACAGGAAAGGGAATTTCGTGCGGATTCGGCCCGCGTACTTCTTTGACATAGAGACGGTCAAATTCGGCTTGGTAATTGGCAGCCAATTGTTTGGAGCTGATTTTGAGGGAGTTATTGTTGTCGCGGTACATCGAATAGGGGGTGAGGTTGAGCGAACCCGTGACCACGTGCTCCCCGTCGATAATCATGAATTTATTGTGCATAAAAGCCGTGCGGTTATCGCCTTTGATACCGATCCCGGCTTTTTTCATGGCAGCGTGCAGGGGTTTGAGGGGGCCGCTGCGACCGGAGGCGTAAAGATTGTCGCTGTCGGTCATGATTCGCACTTTCACGCCCCGTTTGCGGGCCGCCATCAGGGCCTCGCCAGCAGAGGGCTCTTCGATGTCAAAGATCGCGAGATCAATGGTATTTTTGGCTTCAGCAATCAATTTGACGAAGATTTTATCGGGGTTTTGGGGGTCTTGGTGGCCTGCCACTTCGTTATCGGCATAGAGGGCCTGGTAGGCGTTGTTGAATTTGACGGCCAAATCGCCGTGGTAGAGGGCGTCGAAGGCGCCGAGTGCAATCGGGGAGCGGTTGGGCAAGAGCGCTTGTTGAAAAGGCATGGGAGCGGCAGAGCAGGCAGCCAACGAGCCGAGCGCCAAGACGCTGGCCAGAAGCCCCTTTAAAATCGTGGTTGTTTTGAAAGACATGCCAAAAACCTCTCTACGCGCTTTATCCCTGTTATTTATTACATCCGAGGTTGGGGGGCAAAGCTTGCGGGAGTTAAAGGATAATTAACCAGGGCTTTAATTGAAAATAATCTTATTCATAATGCGTCCAGAGCCGAATGACTTTCACCGTTTGACTCTCCTCCAGCACCTGATACACCAAACGGTGCTGGATATTGATTCTACGCGAATAGACCCCAGCCAAATCCCCGACCAATTTTTCGTAGGGCGGCGGATTCTGATAGGGATTTGTTTGTAACACAGCCAAAAGACGCGAGGCTTGAGATTTGTAGCCCGCTTTTGCGAGCTTTTTGGCGTCCTTTTGGGCTTGGCGCGTAAAGACGAGCTGCCAGCTCACCAATCAAGTTCCTGGGTGCACGCCTCGATCGGGGTATTCAGCCCCTCACGGATCGATTCACGCATGCCGGGAATGGAAAGCAAATACAGGCTTTCTTGAATGGAGCGCCAATCTTCTTCAGAAAGCAAAATGGCGGTGTTGCGTTTGCCAATAATTTGCACGGGTTGATGGGTGTCTTGCACCTGATCTACCAGGTGGTAAAGCTGTTTTCGGGCCTCTGAAGCGGAGAAACTGGTCACGGGATTCCTCCTGTTTTCGTACGTTTTATCGTACGCTTTTGGGCAGGGCTTTGTCAATTCTGTTGGTTCACTTTTGGCGAGATCGCTCGGTCAGGTCATTTGGGTTCTTGGTTTTTGGGAGAATTGAGGTAATGCGAGAATGGGATGATCGGCATTGGATACTTAAATGGAGATGGTCTATTCTATAGAGAAGAGGGAGTGCGGTTCGGGCCGTGGTTCTGGGCATTCGGGCCGCTCGCTGCGCACATCCATGTGCTTCACTCACTAAGTTCACCGCCCGCGTCTGTCCCATCCTGGGACGCGGGCAGTTCAATTACCCTCATTGCCCAGACCAGGCCGATCCGTCTTTGCTCTCATGTGGAGTGAGAAGACGTCCTCCTCTGTACTTTTTCCGATTCTGCATGTGAATTCTCTCCCGAATGGAATAAATATCTGTGGCCCACAATTGGTTTCAATTGGTTATTAATTGGGAATGAAAGATGTTGGTCGCTACAATAATGTTTTGAAGGTATGTGCTGGACTATGAAACGACGATATTCCCCATTTGACAGTTGCGACCTGTCTTATGAATGAAAATGATATTGAACCCCTCGTGATTGAACTTGTTATCGAATGTCAGATTACAGTAATTGAAAACGAACTTGCGCCAAAAACTGAGGAAGAGAGATTACAATGGGAGGAAGAGTGCTTTAATTCCTTATTAAAAGGCTTAAAATCAAGCGAGTCTTCCGAACGAGAAGATGCTTTAATCAATCTGAGCTATACACAGAATCAAAAACTCATTGAGCCTCTCCTTGCGTCTGTCCAAGATGGCTCTCCATCCATCCAAGCAAAGTCACTTAAGCTACTGGGTTTCCAAAATCAAGCAGAGCATATACCGATTATCCTTAAATATGTAAACAACCTCAATTGGATAGTTCGCAGAGGGGCTCTTCAAGCCCTAAGTGAATACGACGATTTAGATTTATTGGAACATTTTATAAAATCTTTGAATGATATTCATCCTGAAGTGCGTATTTGCGCATTAGAATGTTTGAGCAAAAAAAACGCTAAAAAGACCCTTGATTGGGGACTTCTTATGAACAAAGATTCAAATAATGCTGTCCGCAATACAGCTCTTAGGGTTTTAGGAAAAAGCTGTTACGAATTGAATTTAGCCTCGATAATAGCACAACGTCTAGCAAAAGACTCAGCAATTCAAAGTACACTGCCTGAATATCTCAGCAATAATAAAATTGAATCCACCTTGGATACTTTATTAGAGGCCAGCCAAGATACCGATCTAAAAATCCGACAAGCTGCATTTGAAGCATTGAAATACATACCAGATCCTAACTCAATTGATTTGCTGATAACAGCCCTAGAAAAAGATCTTGAGCCAAATCGTTCTGCAGCAGCAAGCAGCCTATACTCAATCGCAAAAACACTTGGGTTACTTTCTCAACAACGGGTTGTAAATGCCTTTCAAAAAGCACTGAAAGACAAAAACTATGGTGTCTATCATTCTGCAATCTACGCCCTGATTGAAAGTCGGGAAATCGACGCTATCATCATTGCCTTACAATCACCAAATGTGGATTTGCGCAGAATTGCTGTGAGATCTCTGAGAAAATTTCAAGACCCAAAAGTAGTTGAGGCCTTGATCAAAGCCCTAAAAGACCAGGATAAATTCGTACCGAAATGGGCAGCACATGCTTTGGGAGTTCTTCATGCCAAGAATGCAGTGGACCCATTGATACAAATATATAAAACAAAGGACCCCGAGACTCAAAAGCACATACTCAAAGCATTAAGATTAATTGGAGATAATTCTGTCATTCCGTTTTTACTTTCGGTGACGCAAGAATTGAGTCCGGAATTAAAAGCCTCCGCTCTGAGAGCGTTGATTCATTTTAAAACACCCCAAGCTGCTGACATATTTCTACTGAGTTATCAAAACCAAAATACGGAAATACGGAAATTGGCAATTAAGGGCCTGAGAAAATTAAAATTACCATTAGCAGTACCCGTATTGATATCAGCATTAAACGATGTTGATATCATGATCCGAGCCGAGGCTGCTAAGGGATTGGGTATTTTAAAGGATCATCGTTCAATTGAACCTCTTATACTCAGTTTGAACAATGAATCTCGAATCGTCAGTTCAGCCGCAGCCAAAGCACTGATAAAAATGAAAGCCACAGAAGGAAAAGAATCTCTTTTTAGAACGCTAGAAACAGGCCTTCCTTATGCGCGTATTTTAGCTGCCGATTTAATCGGTAAACTAAAATTGACCTTTCCCCAATCAATGAAAAACGCGCCAACAGAGTGAGTGAAACAAACCCAGTTCAGATTTGCGCGCACCTTCCCAATAACACAAAGATGTTCAGCATCTTACTTCTGCCTACCAACCCGACTCTGCTGCCGCACGTCTTCAAGGCCTGGGCCTGGCAAAACCTGCCACGCTCAGAATTTGAGGTGTGGGTGGTGCTGCCAGAGGGAGAAAACAGCGCAGACATCCATTGGCCAAACGGCTTGGCAGGCGGGGTACTCAGCCCAGAACAGGCCAAAGCACTTGGTTCAATGCCAGCCAGAGACATTCTGCTCTGGGAATCAGATTTTAGACCCCACCGCGACCTGCTTTGGCAATTCAAAGCCGCCCGCACGACTGAGCCCGCAGGGATTTTGCAAGCGGTGGGCACCTGGCCCACGCCGCGACCACCGGCTTGGCTGGAGCGTCTCACACAGGCCGACCTGCCCCCTCCCTTTCACCCCGATACCTTTGAATCGCGTGTTTTGGCCCCCGATGCGGTTTTTTGCTCAGGCCTGCTGATACCGTCGGAGGCTTTTCAGGCCTTGTTACAAGCCCAGCCCGATTTTTTAAGTCAAGATAGGCCTGAGGCTTGCAGTCAGAGTCTGCGCACCTGGCTGCAAACCCAATCCCCCAGCGCGTCTCACACGGTGCATTTGATTCCCTCGGCCCGCGCCACTTGCTTAAAATCCCCAACCCCAAACAGCGCAGAATCCGCACAGGCCAAACCTCTGCCTATCTGGGAGCCCCCGCCGTGCCCGCTCAAGCTGCTGGTGGGCCCCCTGCCCGATCCGGCTCTGCTCGGGGACTATCTCTACAGTCCCAACATTAAAACCTTTACGGCCCGGCCCTTTGCCCGCCTGCTCGGCCAAGCTGCAGCTTACCCGCTTGAGGCCTACGACCTGAGTTTTGACCTCAAGCAAGACAACTTTGATGTCCTTTTAAAGCCCTTGCAAGCAGACTGGCAGCCGGATCTGATTCTCTGGTTGGCCCCGGCTGTGCAGGGCCTGCCACCCGGCATTGAAAAAAGTCAGGTGCCCGTGGTGGCCTTGGCTCACGATTGGCACAGCCAGGGCCTGGGCACGCTCTTGGACTGTGCCACAGACTTTGACTGGATCTTGGGGGATCAGGGCCTGTGTGAAATCTTGGCCAAAGCAGGGCACACTCACGTGGGCTATTGGCCCTGTTATGGCCTGGATCCTGAGCGCAGTTATGCCCTGCCGCAGCCTGAGGCCGCGCCAGACGCGGGCGCCCGCCCCTATGCACTGGGCTTTGTCGGCACGTTGGCCTCGGCTTATTACCCCGAGCGCGAGCGGCTTTTGGCGGAGGTCGCCCTGCTGTCAGAGCAATGGCCGGTGCTACTGGCCGATGGCATCAGCGATCCACATGAATACAACCGGCTGCTGAACCAATGCCAAGTCGTCTTAAATCCCACCGCCAGAGGGGAAATGAACCTGCGGGCCTATGAAGCGCCCGCAGCAGGGGCTTTGCTGCTGAGCGAAACTGGCAACCGCGAAATCCGGGCATTTTTGCCCGAAGACGAATCGGGCGCGGGGGCGGCTTTGTTTTTTGAACCAGAGAGCTTGCGCCAAAGCCTGGTGCAGATCTTGCAAGACCCTTTGCGCTTAAGACGTTTGGCCCAAAACGGGCAAGCCAAGATTCAATCCCAGACCTACACGGCCCAATTTGGCCAGCTTGTGGCCCAGCTCCAAGCACATTTGCCTGAGATCAAAGCCAGACGCCAAACCAGGCCATCATCATCATCAGCAGCAGCAGCAGGGCCTCAGCCCTCTTCCCAAGCCAACCGAAGCTGGGCACAGGCCCGGCAATTGTATTTTTCCCGCACTCCCGGTGGGGTTGAACGGGCAGAGCGGGTCTTGGCCCAAGCCATTGCAGCCAGACACAGGGATTCAGACCCGTCAAACACAAGTGCAAGCGCTCAGATCCGCCTGCTCAAATACACCCAGGCCCTGTTTCAGATCGATCAGGCGGTGGATTTTGCCCAGGCCGAAAGAGCGGGTCAAGCCCACAAGCCACTCTGGGAAATCCTTTCGCCAGAACAGAGAGCGGCGTTTAGGTACGGATTAAAAACCTTGGCAGATCTGATGGCCGAAGCGCCCAGCCCCTTTTTGGCCTACCATCTGGGTTGGACCTGCGGCTATTTGCAGGACTATACCCAGGCCCGACCACACCTGCAAAAGGCCCTGGCCCTGCCTTTTCCCGAGAGCCCCAGCGATCCCCATTACCGCCTGATACTGCCGCTGGGGCACAGTGGCAAACAAATACCCCATTTTCAAATGGCCTATGCCCGGCGCTTGCAAGCACTGAGTTTGAATTCGGGTTTGGCCCCAGCGGCCAAGCCTTCAGCCTGGCCCCTGCAGGCCCTGATTCTGAGCCAGATTGCCCAACTCCAGGGCCATGCCCTGCGCGCCGAGAGACAGCCCGCCTTGGCCCAGGAGGCCTATCTGGCAGCATTGCAACTCTACCCTGAGTCGCCCGAGCTCAAATGGCTGCTGGCCCAGAGCGCCTTGGAAATGGGGCAAGCAGAAAAAGCAGAAGTCCTTTTGGCCGAGTTGGTGGCCAGCCACCCCCTGACCTTTCCCTACCGCTGGGAATGGCTCGGATTGCTCAAAGCCCAAAAATCCCCGCACTACAAACAGGCCCTGCAGATGAGCAGGGCCCTGTTAAAGGGTTTAAACAATCCCTATGGGAACAACTATACCCAGGCCCTGGAATGGCTAGAGACGGAACTCAAGGCCTGAAGAAAGACTCAACGCAAGGTCCAATTACTGGGCTGCGTTTGGGGACTCAGCAGCGCTTTTGTTGCTCAAGTGGGTCTCCAGCAAATGGGTCACCCGGCAGAGCACGGCCGCCATTTCGTAGCGGCTGATCGTGTTCTCGGGCCGGAAGGTGTGGTCGTGGTAGAGGTTCATAAATTGGTAGCGATTGAGCGCCGCTGCGATATACGGAGAATATTGCGAGCGGCTGTCCATGTCCTGAGATTTTTCGGCCATGCGAATGCCTTCACCCAGAGATTTACCTGAGGCTTTTTCAGCACGCATCAGCAATTCACTCAGCACATAGGCCACATGTTTGCGGGTTGCAGGCTGATCGCCATCTTTGGCCTGGGCCTTGTCGAACATGACTTGGGTCAGGTCGTATTCCTGCAAAAGGGTGCGCACATAGGGATAGGCCCAATGCTCGGGCAGAGCAGGCACAATCGCGTCGCGTTTGACCACCGGCTGAATGTCGATGGCATGGGTCAAGCGGATCTGATTCAGGAGTTTATTGGCCACAGCGGCCAGGGCAAAACGGGTGACTTTCCAGTCGCCCCGGAAGGTGTGGTCGGTATAACCATCCATCAGGCGGTAATCGTTGACCACTTTGCCCACACAGTCGAAACACCAATGGGGCGCAGAGATATCTACCAGATAGGCACTGGGAACGGGTTCAGCGGCCTGGGCTGGGGTGGGGTTCAGCAAGAGCAGGGAGGCCAGCAGGCCACCGGTTAAGATGCGGTATATGGGTCCCATGTCAGTTCACCTAAAATCCAATTTAGCTGTTCCCGGGTACTTTCCAGATCCCGGCTGTTATCTATCACTTCGTCGGCTTTCTCAGCCTTGATCTCAATCGACAATTGTGCGTCTATGCGGGCCTGGGCCTCTGATTCTGAAAAACCATTGCGGGCCATCAGGCGCTCTTTCTGAACAGCTTCAGGACAGTATACCACAATCGTTTTATCCACAAAATGCGCCATATTGACCTCATAGAGCAGGGGAATGACCAGCACCAGCAGAAAATTCTTTTTTGCCCCGCTTTGAGCCAGTTCGGTCTCTTGGGCGCGCAATTCTGTTTCCAATTGGCGCAGGGCATCTTTTACGCCGGGGTGCACAATCTGGTTGAGCTGATCGCGCTGAGCGGCATCGGCAAAGACAATTCCGCCCAACACCCGCCGGTCGATCTGGCCATCGGGGGCCAAAATGGTTTCGCCAAAATGGGCCAAGACCTTTGCATAAACGGGCTGACCGGGCTCCATCAAGTGGTGGGCGACGAGGTCTGTATCCACCACTTTTGCGCCCGCTTCGGCCAGCATGGTGGCCACAGCCGACTTGCCCGAGGCAATGCCACCGGTCAGACCAATGCGAAACATGGTGTCGCCCCCTTAAAAGAGCTTAAATTTCTCAATATTGACCTTCACGCCTTCGTCTTGCAAGAGCTGGCGGATCTTTTTCTCGTTGAGCAATTGGTTGGCGTTGTCCAGCACCGGATCGAGGCGTTCCAAACTGTTGCCCACTTTGGTCATGAGCTTGTCGGCATTGCCCAGCACAGGGGTGAGCTGGTCGAGCACCGCAGGCAAGCGGTCGAGGGTGGCAGGGGCCTTGCGCAGCAGAGGGGGCAATTCAGACAGCGAGGTATTCAAATTGGGAATCAGGTCGGGGTGGCGGCTTAAGCTGTCGGTAAACTGCTCGGCATCGCGCGAAATATTGTCGATGCGTTTGGCAATTTGCTCGCCATTTTCACTAAGCGGCCCCGTAATCGTGTGCACTTCGCCAGAGACGGCACGCAAGCTGCGCAGCAATTCGGGGGCATCTGTGCCGAGGCTGGCACTGGCCACACGCAGATTGGAGATAATGCTCTCAATCGAAGCACCGTTGCGGCTGAGCAGGCGGTTGGCCTGACCGGCGGCCCCATCGAGGTTTTTGACAATCCGGGCAATTTCATTTTCGTTGCCCGAGACCGTGCGCATCAGCGAGGCAGTGCCTTTGATCAAATCGCCCATGTCTTTTTCTTTGCCTTTGACGGCCACCGCAAAGGTGTGCAAAAGGGTGTTGAGATCATCGGGATCGAGTTTGGTCAAAACCGGTGCCAAGTGGTTGAGCACCTCGTCGAGGTCCACGGGGGTCATGGTGTCTTTGATCTGTTCGCCATTGGGCAGTGGGGGCGCTTGGGGAGAGCCAGCGTCAATCGCGATGTATTTTTCGCCCAAGAGACTCTTGGAGCGAATTTCGGCACGGGCGTCGCTGTGCATTTTAATATCCGGATTGACGACCAAATGCATCAGGGCCCGGCCTTGGCGCACTTCCATGCTTTCGACGTGGCCGACTTCGATCCCGGCCATCATCACGGGGGCGTCTTTGACCACGCCCACGGCACTGTTAAACACGGCAGTGTATTTGACCGTTTCGCCAAATTGAAACCGGCCCAATGTGAGCGACATATATGCCAATAAAGCACCGGCGGTCAGAATAAATCCGCCGAGCGCCATTTCTTTCCAGTGTTTAACCATGGGTTCTGCCTTGTTTTCTTCGTCTCTGCTTGAGTCATCTGCTTGTGTGGGGGGTGTTTACACAGGAAGGTATTTTACCATTGTTTTTGGGTGGGCCCAAAATTTGCCTGCAGAGCCCGCAACCAATGCGTCACCGTGCCCCGCTCGGCATAGCGCATATACTGCACAAAGCGGTGCAAATGGCTGGAGATCACCCGCTCCCCATCGGCATCAAAGCCCTCGTGATAATCAAAATCGCTCTGGGCCAATTCAAACAGCGCCAAATGGCCAAAGAGATCGGGCCTCTGCCGCACTGCCTGCAAAAAAGGCAGGGTATATTCGGCAAAGGCGCGGGGATGATTGAGGTGGTAGATCACGGGCTGCCCGAGCTGAACCCATTTAACCGCCGCAAACCAAGTCTGATCGGGCAAATGCAAAAACAGATCAAAGAGATCCTGAAAATACAGCGGCATTTGCACCGCAGAAAAGAGCCTGTACTGCCGCGTCAGCGCCACTGGCAAGACAAAGGCATCCTCCGACCAGGGGGCCAGTTTGCAGACAAAATCGCGCTGATGCGCGCGGCGTTCAATCCAGCTCACAGAGGGGCTATCGGCCAATTGTTGCTGCCAGGTTTCGGGTTTAATCTCGCCAGGGGTCAGCGGGCAACGCAATTGATTGACCCGGTAAACCGCCTCGGGACCATGTTCGGCCTCGGAAGCGGCAATGCCTGCCAAAACGCAAGAGACAAAATCCGGGGCTGGCCAACACTCTTGGTGCAAATAGCTCCAATAATCGCCCCAGACCGAATGGCCAAACATGCCGCCGAGATAGCGCACGAGATCCCAGCAGCAGACCCCCGCTATTTCGGGATAGGGAATCGCCACCACCTGCTGGAGGTAAGTCGCCGCTTGCAAGGCCTGTTTTAAGTCAGCAGCATCGGCCCCCTGATGCAGGTAAATGACCTGAAAGGCATCGCATTCTTGGGCATTTAAAGCACGAATCTGGCCTTGCAGATAAGCCAGAGGCAAATAGCGGTGATGGGCAATCAAAAGCGTGAGAGGGGCTGACATGGGCTCTATTATAACCGGATTGCCTGGGCAAAAGCCCCAAACAAAACAGGGCTGACGCAATGCCAGCCCTGTTAAAAAAGAGAATTCAAATTTAGGTCAAGGAGCGGCGAATGCCCTCGGTATTGAGGATTTTGTTCGCCAAAACGGCCCCCAAGGCACCGCCGACCACACCTGCGATAATCAAGGGATTGCCGGGAGCTGCGCCCAAGGCTTTGAAGATCGCCATGGTGCCACCACCGACCGCCACGCCACCGATGGCGCTGACGCCACCCTGGAGGGTATCTGTGAGGATATTCCCGACAGTGGTCGAAGCCGATTGTTTGCCGTGGGTCAGAGAAGCCAGGTTCTTGACAACCGAGACAGAGCCACTGATGGCTGCGCCGATGCCGACGGAACTCATCATAAACTGAGTCAGGGGTTGACCAGAGCCAGATTTGGCATAGGTAAAACCGGTATAGCCGCCCACCAGCATTTTGGTGATCGCGCCGTCTCCGCTGGCCGCGCGGTTGGTATCAAAGAAAGCAGTATCTGCGCCGTACACAGCGGTGCTTGGCCGGACGGCCGCTGCGGCAGGTTGCGTTGGGTTAGCCCCTGAATAGGGGTTATAACCAAAAAAGGAACGGACCTGATCGACGAGCATAGTAACCTCGCTTGACCTAAAATTAATGGTTTCTTAATTAAAGGTTTAGAGGATCTTGATCTTGATCTTGTCAGATCTCAGCGATTGTTAAATAAAAATTAAACGGTTGTTAACCTTTGATTGTGAGTGCCTTAGCCCAAAGCGGGCGCAGAGGCTGAGCTGGAAGTGCTGGGAATAGTTGGCATAGTTGGATCTAGGCTGGCAAACTTGAGCAACATCTCAGCCATTTGGGTGGCCAATTGGCGGCCAAAGAAGAGCACCATCTGCACCAACTCCAAAAGCCGAAAGCCCGAGATGGCTGTGAGCGCTGTGGTGGGTGACCAGCGGAAATAAGGGGTATCGTCTTCGGCCAGACCGGTACTGCCCCAAGGCAGGCGGCGGTTAAAATCAACCAAAACGTCGGTCAGATTGGCAAAGCGGCTTTCAGGCACATTGACCGGATAAGCCAAATAAAACTCCCAGCGCTCGTCGAGATTGTCTGAAGCCGGGCGAATATCGAGAAAGAGATCGGTTTCAGGAATCGGCAGGCGCAAATAGTCCAGACCGCTGGAGCCAGGGGTCTGCAGGGCAGCATAACCGCCTTCAGTCAGCACCTGCTGTAAATCGGAAAGGGAATGGACGGGTTGTAAAAGTGGACTTGTCAATGGGGCCACCAACTCACTGATGATTTCCTTATTGTAATTGAAATTTGTGATTTTTACACCCTGCGTGAAAGAAATTTAAACTTGATTTTGATCAACCCAAGTCGGAGTTCCCGGCCGGTCTCAAAAAGAGTATGATAACAAAAACAGACAAAAAAACCATGCACAATCCATTTTCCGAGCTAGAATTGCCCCAGTTAGAACCCATTCCCAGTCGTTGGCAGAATTGGCACAACGGAGTGTTGGTTTTGCCGCTTTTTGCCAGCATGCTTTTGCTGCTGTTTAAACTCGATCAGAGCAGTTTGGCCGTCGTCGAAATCGCCGGAGCCCGATTAGAGCAAGTGGCCTGGGTAACGGCCTTGTCTTTGGTCTGTGGGGCTTATGCCGTTTGGTTACACGCCCGCAAACTCTGGTCACAGGGCATCGCCTTCCGCAACGATGGCCGCGATGACCGGGTTCTGACAGGAATTATCCTGGGCACAGCCCTGGTTTTCTGTTGCCTCTGGTCGGCCATTCTGGACTATAATGAATCGGCCCCCTTGGAGCTGGCTCCCCAGAAATACCGTTTGGCCACCATCAGCGGAAGTTCGCTGGTGTTAGAGCCCTTCTTGGCCAAAGCCAAAGGCCCCAGGCTCAAACTGAACTTAAGTGGTTATAAACACAGCTTATTTAAACGGATGCAGCCCGGAGACAGCTTTGGGGTCAAGCGACAACCCGGGCGCTTGGGTTTTGAATACATCAGCCTGTTGATTTGGCGAAACAAACAGGAAAAAAGCATGATACTCTGGCCCCGACAAAGGCCGTTACACAGCCCCCAGCCATCAGAGCGCCGCCCCGAATAGAAAGACAGAGGCCCCATGTTACCGGATTTTCTCAAAGATTTTCTCCTGCTCGAAGCCCAAAAGCAACCCCTTAAACATCTCAAACCGGCCCACGAACAACTCAGTTTAAATTACCGCGATCAGAGTGGCCAAAGTGGCGTGCGCCTGAATACCCAGGCTGATCGGCAGGTCTACCGGCTCAGCCGCCTGCCCGCGATTTATGCCGTGATCGAAGCCCTGGCCAAAGAACTTCAGACCCAATTGCCAGACTTTGCCCCCACTTCGCTGCTGGATTTGGGTGCCGGCCCTGGCACGGTCAGTTTGGCCTTGGCCCAGCATTTTGCCAGCCTGGAGCAGATCTTTCTCTGTGAGCGCGACCGCGATCAGGTGCGCTGGGGGCAGCAGCTCTTTGCGGCTTCGGGCAGCCCTTTGTTAGCCGCCGCCCGCTGGGAAATCGCCGATCTGCTCTCCTTGCAAAGATGGCCCCAAGCAGATCTGCACTGCCTGTCTTATGTGCTCAACGAATTGGACCCCAGCTCGCAAAGCCAGCTCTTGGGCAAAATGTACCAACAGCCCTTTCAGGTTTTGCTCTTGGTCGAACCTGGCACCCCTTTGGGATACAAACATATCCTGGCGGCACGCAAATTGGCACTCGAAAGTGGATTGCACTTGGTTGGGCCCTGCCCCCACGCCCAGGCCTGTCCCTTGCAGGCGGGCGATTGGTGCCACTTTGGCACACGGGTGGCGCGCACCCAGGTTCAGCGCTACCTCAAAGATGGCTTTGAATCTTACGAAGATGAAAAATTTGCCTGGCTGGCCGTCAGCAAAACGCCGCTGGTGCAAACACCTGCCGCACGGGTCTTGCGCCGTCCTGTTTACCGCAAAGGGGTGGTCGACCTCACCCTCTGCCAAAGCGATGGCAGCTGGAAAACCAGCTCTATCGCCCGCAGCCACGCCCTTTACAAAAAAGCCCGCAAAGTGGACTGGGGCGGAAGCCTAAGCTGAAGGCAGGCGAAAGCCGATCTGCCGGGGGGGCTGAATCCAACGCTGCAGCTCGGGGATCTGGACCTGCGCGCCCGCTTGCAGATCATGCCGGGCAAACCAGCCCCAAGCCACTTCCAAAAAAGCGCGCACAGGCTGGGCCGGAATCAGCAGCGGATCGCCTGGGGAGAGATCGTGATGGGAGAGCAAATACCCAGAGGGAGAGATAAAGCCCACACTGATCGCCATTGTCATCTCATTCATGCCCACCCCCGCGTATTCAGGCGGATCAAACAAAAAGAGCAGACCCTGGCTCTCGGTCAAAGGCGCATGCCCAGAGAGGCCCCGGCGTTTGTCTTCTAGCAGCCAAGCCACGTCAACGCTCAGGACGTGGCTGCCGATCAGAATCTCGGTCTGTTCGCGCCCCAAAGTCAGTCTTTCACCGCCAACTTTAAGGCCAAAGGCACAATCACCAGATTGAGGGCCAACATGCCGCAGACCATCAGGCGGATAGTCATATCCATATCTGGCACCAAGACTTTAAAATAAAACAGGCCAATAATAATCAGGTCGAGGACCGTATTAAAAATCACGATTTGCATGTATTTGGCCTGGTTCATAAGTGGCTCCTTAAAGATATAATTTAGCGTTTGACCAGCACCAGCGAACTGGCCACAGGTCTTTCTCGGCCATCAGAAGGGCGATTGACCAATTGATTGCGAATCACCATGGCGCTGGAACCACCGCCATCAAAATTGAGGGCTTCTACGGCCCCTTTTTCTTTGAGCAGGCCCGCCAATTCCCAGAGTGTCAGACCCTTGCTCTGACTCTGACGGCCATCGACCACCAGCAGAATGATCTCCCCATTGCGTCCCAAACCCAAAGCGGTGCGGGGGGCACGGCCTTTGGCAATATCTGCCTGAAAGCGCTCCTGCTCTGAGGTCACGTGTAATTGGCCGTTTTTAATCAGGCGGGGGCCGCCCCCGACCATATGCAAGATCTGTTCCCATTGCCCCAAAACCTGCGAATAGATCAGGGCCCGCATACCCACATAGGCATTGGCTTTGAGCCAGCGTGCGCCCTGGCCGTGGGCCGAGATCACATAGCCATCTTCAGGAATCGCCAAATTGGCGGGGGCCATTGCTTGAACCGTGCCATCAGAGAGAATCTGAAGTTCGAGCGCCTCTTCGCTGGGGGCCGTGCCGGTCTTTGCACCATAGCGGGGGGTATACAAGACCATTTGCTGGTTCTGACGGGGCAGATTGACGGCATTAAAGCGCATACGCATGCGGTTTTGCAGGGGAAATTCGACCGCCAGGCTGTGCTCGGTCTGGTCGATAAACCATGTGCCCGATTGGCTCAGGCCCAAAAGTGTGCGCCCATAAATCGGAGAGGAAATAAACTCCCCTTCTTTGATCAAAATGCCGAGTGGCACACCGGCCTGATTAAAATAACCGGCATTGATCGCCGCCAAAGCATTGCTGCGACGCGCCATCGTGCTGACCCGCTCTTTGACAAAACCTTTGCCTTGGCCTGCCAACTCAGGTACCAATTTCAGGCCCGAACCCGGCTGAATCTCCAGGCTGTAATAGGTCACGGGGCCAAAGCCAAAGCCCTGGTAAGTGCGGGTGTATTTGACCCCCGGAGCCACCTGGGAGCGTTTGTCCTCTTGAAAGACCTTGACCAAATCGACCATCAGACGGTCGGGTTTGTCGAGCCAGAAGAGGCGGTGGGGTGAAGGGTAGTTTTTAAAAATCTGCAGACGCACGATGCCACGGCCCATCTGCTGGATTTTGAGCCCTTTAAACAGCACATCGCTGCTCTCAGGCGTGAATTGCTCGGGCTCGAGCACCTCGGCCCCATAAAAATCCAGGGTAATTCCCTGTTCACTCTCCTGCAATTGGTAGACAGGTGGCTGTTGAAATTCAATCACCAGGCGGGTATACACATCCGAGGGCAGGAGATTCACTGCGCGAAAGGTATTTAACTCTTTGCTGATATGGATTTCGTTATTGGCTTTGTTGTAGCTAAAGCCGATGCCGAGATTGGCCAAAAGCGAACGGGGCACAAACAGGGTGTCTTGCTGCCAAATGGGCGCGTGGGAGATCATCATGCCCTGCTGGTTCCAGGTCACTTGGCGGGAGCCCTCTTTGACCAGATAAAAAACCCCAGGGCGCATCAGACGGGCACTGTGGTGGGCCGGGTCGAGTTCGACCCGCAGACCGAGATGCTCCAATAATTTGACCGGCAAATAGAGCATGGTCGCACTGGTAAATGGGGACTGCAATTGGGTGATGGGCTTGTCGTTGAGATAGATGACAGTGCTGCTGTTTTGGGCCAAGCGCAGTGGCTGAGCTGGGACCGGCAATGGGGCAGGAGCGGCCTCAGTCGAAGGCTGAAAACCCAGCCCCAGCGCCAAGCTCAATGCGAGAGCCAGCATCCATCCCTTCAGAATAGACATTTACCCAGCCATCAAGAGCGGCGAGCCATTGACAGGGCGGGGGCTGCTCAAAACGGAATCGTACACGGCCTCAACAGCGGCCAAATTGGTTTCGAGCCGGTAGCGCTCGACCACCCGCTCGCGGGCCTTTAATTTGAGGTTGGCGACAAAATCTGGGTGTTGGTGCAGCAATTGCAGGGCAAAACTCAACTCAGACTTGACTTTGCCGGGATTGATAATCACCCCAGCTCCCTGTTCCAAAACTTCGCCATCGGAGCCGACATCGGTGGCCACGGTGGCCAGACCACAGGCCATGGCTTCGAGCAGGGCAATCGAGAGCCCTTCGACCTGGGAGGGCAGAATAAAGATATCGCTGCCACGCAGCACATCCAAACGCTCAGCTTCGCCCAAGAAGCCTGTCCAGACGAGATTGGGCACTTCGCTGTAAAGCGACTGCAAGAGTTGTTTTTGGCTGCCATCACCGACCATCACCAATTGGGTTTGGGGCAGGGCCAAGCGCATAAAGACCTTGAGCAATTCATCAAGGCCTTTTTCGGGGGCAATCCGGCCCATATATGTCATGATCAATTTGTCCGGGTAACGCTGGCGAAAGGCCGAGGGCCCCGGAGAGAAACGTTCTGTGTCGATCGCATTGGGCACAATCGCGATCCGCTCTTCGCTCACCCCCACCCGCATCAGCAATTGTTTTTGCAGATTCGAGAAGATGATCACGCGGTCGGAATCAGCCATTTGCTGGGCATAAAGCTGATAGGTCAGGTAACTGGTGCCGCTGAAAAAGCTCGGGCGACGATCAAAGGCATTGTGAAAGGTCGAAACCAGAGGAATGCCCAATTTGTGGCAAATCTCGGGCAGGTTAAAGTCCATGGCAGAAATGGGCAAAGAGGCATGGACCACATCGGGCTGCCAGTCCTGCAGGGCCTGGGTCAAAATTTTGGCAGAGGTCGGGCTGGGGATGGTGTACATCTGCGACTTATAGAGATAGGGGATTTTGACTTCGTGGCTCTCTTCAATCGGGGTCTCGGGGGCATTTTCAGGGTCTTCAAAATGCACAAAAAGTACCTCGTGGCCCCGTTCAGAGAGACCACGCACGAGTTCTTTGCAATAGGTCACGTTGCCACAAAAGGGGGACTTTTTGCCAATCCAGGCAATGCGGTAGGTCTTTTTCATCGTTTTTTTTACGCACAGGTGTTTGTTTGATTCTGGTGCTATTTTAACACGAAGGGGGATCCGACATATGGGTTGACTCTCACAGCCCCTGCACAGCCCGCAGCAGAGAGAATATTTAAACAGGGCTTAACCAATTGGGCCGGGCAGGTTATAATGAGAAAATCGAAAAAAAAACCAAAACAGATTAATTAAAAAAGCAATTGGGATTTCATGACCACACAGCCATACCGCCTCGAAGATCTTTTTACGCCCGCTGAAACCGCCAAAGAAAGCCTCTTCAGCCAAACCTCCATTCGCCCCGAAGTGGCGATTGTGCTGGGCTCCGGCATCCAAATTTTTGAAAACCTGGAAGACCAGGAAGTGGTGCCTTACGAAAAAATTCAGGGCTTTCCCAAAGCCTCCGTCAAAGGCCACAAAGGGGAGATCACCCTTGGCAAATTTGAGGGCAAATCGGTCGCTATTTTTCATGGCCGCCTGCACCGCTACGAAGGCCACCCCTGGTCGAACGTGGTCTTCCCCACCACCTTAATGCACGCCATGGGTGTCAAAAACATCATTATGACCAATGCCGCAGGTGGGATTCACCGTTATTACACCCCCGGCGATCTGGTTTTGATTCGCGACCATATCTATTGGCAGCCGGTGACCCAAGAAGAGCGGGCCTACCTCAGCCTCAAACTCGGCAACGAGCGCATGTACTTTAATTTTGACCCAGACCTACTCGAGAAAGCCCGGCTGGCCGCTCACGACTCCGATGTGGCCCTGCGCCAAGGCACCTATGTCTGCCTGCTGGGCCCCACTTACGAAACCCACGGCGAGTTGCGCCTGTTTAGCCGCATGGGCGGTGATATTGTCGGCATGTCGACCATTCCCGAAGCGATCTGGGCCCAGGCCCTGGGGCTGGGTGTGGTCTGCTTCTCCTGTGTGACCAATGTGACCTATGATCCCCTGGCTCTGGCCAATACCTCCCACGAAGAAGTGGTGGAAGTTGCCCAGCAGAGTTCGGCCCGCCTCGATCAATTGCTGCAGGCCCTGCTCCGCCGCCTGTGACACCTCAACTGAGCTTGGCCGACTTGGCAGATCCCGCTCGGCGGAAAGATCTGGTAAAGGTGTTAAAACAGGCCAAGTCCGTGGTCGCCATTACCGGCGCGGGGGTTTCCGCGGAAAGTGGTATTTCGACCTTTCGCGGCGCGGGTGGCTATTGGGAAAAATTCCGAGCAGAAGAGTTGGCCTCGCCCAGCGGGTTTGCCAAAGATCCCGAATTGGTCTGGCGCTGGTACAACGAGCGGCGCATTGCCATTTTAAACAATCAACCGAACCCCGGCCATTTTGCCCTGGCCGCTCTGGAAAAAATCTTCCCCTCATTTTTGCTGGTGACCCAAAATGTGGACGGTTTCCACGGCCAAGCGGGCAGCGAGAAAATGGTCGAAATTCATGGCAGCATTTGGGAATTGCGCTGCACCCGCGAGGGCAAAATCTGGACCGACCGCCAAATCTTTGAGACCCTGCCTGTCTACTGTGAGTGTGGTGCCCTGGCCCGGCCCAATGTGCTCTGGTTTGGAGAGACCTATAACCCCAGTCTGTTTCAGCAAGCCCAGAAAGCAGCATCCCAAGCGGATCTGATTCTGGTCGCAGGCACCTCGGGCATGGTCTGGATTGTGGCTGGCTTGCTGCAGGTCCATTACCAACACCGGCGCCAAGGCCAAGTGATTGAGATCAACCTGGAATCCAGCGATTTAACCCCCGAAGTGGATCTCTTGCTACAAGGCCCCTCGGGCCAGATTTTACCCCATCTTTTAGAGCTATTAAAAAACGAGGATCAGACCTAATGTTACAGAGCCATCCCTGGCACAGCCTGCCTTATGGTGAGGCCATGCCCCAACGCGTCAATGCCGTGATCGAAATTCCCAAAGGCTCCAAAGCCAAATATGAACTCGACAAAGCCAGTGGCTTTCTCAAACTCGACCGGGTCTTGTTTTCTTCGGTGCATTACCCCGCCAATTATGGCTTTATTCCCCAGACCTATTGCGATGACAAAGATCCTTTGGATATTCTTGTGCTCTGTTCGATAGATATCATGCCAATGTGTATTGTCGAAGCGACGGTGATTGGTGCCATGCAAATGCAAGATAACCAAGAACACGACGACAAGATCATCGCCGTGGCCAGCCACGATATGTCGGTCAACCATATCCAGGATATTTCTCAGCTCGGCCCCCATATCATGGTGGAGATCCAGCGTTTTTTCGAAGATTATAAAAAGCTCGAAAACAAGCAAGTGGTGATCGAAAAACTGGTGGGACGTGAAGAGGCCTATGAAATTGTCAAACAGAGTGTGAAATTGTACACCCAGGCCTTTGGTTAACATTGATCACCGAAATACGTTTAAATAAGCTTTAAACTTAAAATAGGCCCAGAAGGCCGCTTAAGATTTGTTAAACTTTGAATACGATTCGGGCGCACAGCAAAAATCAGGGCTGTCGGCGCCCTCATGCTCTGAAAGGAAAGTGGCGGTGGAATCCCTACAGGGACTGACACAATGGCTTGCCCACTTCGTGACATCACTGCGCTGGCAGGATTTTCTCGACGTGGCCTTGGTGAGTTTTGTCTTTTACAAGCTCTTTTCTTTTGTCAAAGAGACCCGCGCCGCTCACCTGATCCGGGGCGTGCTGCTGCTGGTGATCATCTACTTTATTGCCAATACCTTCCTCGAATTGCGCATTTTAACTTCGGTGCTGCAAAACGCGGCCACGCTGGTGATTGTCGCCATTCCCGTGGTTTTTCAGCCCGAAT
The DNA here is from genome assembly GCA_044356335.1 of Candidatus Sericytochromatia bacterium. Lineage (GTDB taxonomy): Bacteria > Cyanobacteriota > Sericytochromatia > UBA7694 > UBA7694. The sequence goes on along the minus strand of JBIKWL010000045.1, from coordinate 1,279 downwards.
TGCGCAAAGCCCTGTCAGAACTCGGACGCGGCGTATCGCTCTTTCCCGGTGATCGGCTCAAAGGCAAAGAACTCTTTGGTGTCACCAATGCCCTCGTCAACGCGGTTCAGGAAATGTCTGAAAACCGCACAGGGGCGCTGATTGTGATTGAGCGCCAAATTGGCCTGAGTGAATACTCCTCCGATGGTTATCCTGTTGATGCCCAGGTTTCCAAAGAGCTGCTGCTGACGATTTTTCACGATGGCACCCCCATGCACGATGGCGCGGTGGTCTTGCGCGGAGATCGGCTGGTGGCCGCAGGCGTTGTTTTACCCCTGATCGAAACCCTCAAATCCCCAGCGGGGATCTATTGGGGCACCCGCCACCGAGCGGCCTTGGGTATTACCGATGTTTCAGACGCAGCCTGTATCGTGGTATCGGAAGAAACCGGAAGCATCTCACTGATCGAAGGGGGTAAAATTCACCGCAATCTGGGAGAAGAGACCCTCGAACGCAAATTGCTTGAAATTTTTCAGATGCAACAGCCCCAGGAAGAGGGATCTGGCGGCTTTAATCTCTGGAGCTTGTTGCCACTGCGCAAACCCCCGAATCCCGTGCAGACCAGCGCTGGCTCAGGCCAGTTGGTAGAAGCCCGTGCCAATCCCTTTTTGGCTTTGTCGCGCCGCCTGTCTGACAGTTTTTTGTTCAATTTGCGTTTTATCGCCATTTTGATCGCGATTATCTGGGGCCTGGCGATTGGCATGGGCACCGATCACAATACCCCAAGGCCCCCAACCCCGACCCTTGATCTTGAAGCACATACCCGCGAAGTGCTTTTGCCAATTGGTATTCAGGGCAGCAATCAAAAATACCAGGTCCAAACCACACCTCTTCAGGCCACCGTGGTCTTAACCGGCAAAAATACCGACCTCAAAAACCTCGCGCCCGAAGCGGTCAAAATTTATGTTGAGGTCAAAGATCTGAGCAAAGCAGAACAAATTTTACCCCTGTCGGTCATCTTGCCTCCAGATATCCAGTTTAAAGATCTGCGCCCCCGCACCGTCAGTCTTAAACTCAGCCCACGCAAATCTTTTTTAAGCCCGTCGCCGATCAACCCGACTCCCAAGGCTTCAGGTCGTTAGCAAGATGTCTTTGGAACGGATTTTTTTGCTAACGGGAGAAGATGAGTGGCAGCGAGGCAAATATTTACACAACCTGATCGAGAAACATCTCGACCCAGAATGGCGAGACTTGAATCTGGAGCGCTTCAATGGTGACGAAACCGAGCCCGCGCGCATTT
>JBIKWL010000165.1:0-11389 GCA_044356335.1 Candidatus Sericytochromatia bacterium | reverse complement strand
TCCCACGACCGGGGTTTTCTCAATGGGGTCTGTACCCACACAGTGGATATTGACTACGGCACCATCCGCATTTATACCGGCAATTACGACGCTTTTGAAGCTGCCAAGGTTTTGGAACGCGAGCAAAAAGAAAAGGCCCTCGAAAGCCAAAACGAGCGCAAAGAGGAGCTGCAGGCCTTTGTCGACCGCTTTCGCGCCAAAGCCACCAAGGCCTCAGCAGCCCAGTCGCGGGTCAAGATGATAGAAAAGATGGAAGCGATTGAGATCCCGCCTTCGTCTCGGCGCTTTCCCAATTTTCGCTTTGCTCCCCATACCACGTCGGGGATTATCCCTTTGCAGGTCAAAGGCCTGAGCAAGGCCTATGGCGAAAAACAGGTGCTCTCAGACGTGACCTTTGAGGTCGAACGCGGTGATCGCATTGCCCTGATTGGCCCGAACGGCGTGGGCAAGTCCACCTTACTCAAGATGTTGATGGAAGAAATTGCCTCAGATGGAGGCAGCTTTAATTGGGGCCACGAGGTCCTGCCCGGTTATTTTCCCCAGGATTATCACTCCCAGCTCGAAAAAAACTGCAATGTCTTTGAATGGCTCTACGATTACGATGCCACTGCGACTGTGGCTCAGATTCGCGGTCTGCTTGGCATGGCTCTGTTTACAGGCGATAGCGTCAAAAACAAGCTCTCGACCCTGAGCGGGGGAGAGGCCACGCGTTTGGTCTTTTCCAAACTTATGCTCTTGCCTTCCAATTTTCTCGTGCTCGATGAACCCACCAACCACCTCGACATGGAGTCGATTGAATCGCTGACCGAATCCCTTAAAGCCTACAAAGGCACTCTGTTGGTGGTCAGCCACAACCGCTATTTTGTCTCTGAAGTTGCCACCCGCATCCTCGAACTCAAACCCGAAGGCCTGGTGGATTTTAAGGGATCGTATGCTGAATACCTCGAAAAAGAGGGCACTGATCACCTCAGCCGCGAAGTAAACCTCAAGCAGCGCAACGTACTCAGCCAGCAGAGCCAAGCGGTCGTTGAGAAAAACGACAACGCTCTGAATTATGAGGCGCGCAAGCAGCAACAGCGCCGGATCAAACAGCTCGAAAAGCGCATACCCGAACTCGAAGCACTCTGCCTAGAGATCGAAGAAAAGCTCCAGGCCTGTGAGCCGCTTTTGGCCGAGGCCTATGTCAGCGGCAGCGAGGCGGATCAGCAGCTATTGCTCAAACAAAAAGAGCAATACGACGCCAAAATGGCCAGCAGCATGGAAGAGTGGGAAGCCGCTGAGCAGGAGCTGATTGAATTGCTGGCCAGCGACAACTGAGTGGCGGCAGGTGTCTCTCGTTTAGCGCTTGGAATTTCGAGCCTGTAGATGAGCCTGTTTGCCCCTACTGGGAAGATTCTTGACTGGATTGCCGTCTCCGGTGGTGCAATTGTCGAGATAGGGGCCGATGCAGCGCAATTTGATCCCCCCGTTTTGGGAATCCATCTGAAAATAGAGGTGCTGTTTGAGGCCCGAGATATGCCAAGTGTCTTCCCAGAGTGTGGCCAAATAGGTGCTGTCTTGCAGGCCATTGGCTTGGGCCAGGGCATAAATCGCCTCACTGTCCATTTTCCAGTATTCCCGGTTGACCAATTGGGTTTGGGTGCCCTGGGCCGACTCTTCGACTTTCACGGATTGGCTCTCGACATCAATGAAAACGCGCAAGGCGGAACCTTTGCCTGGCACAGAGGTCAAAAAGCCATATTGCAAAGACTTGCCCGAGGGCTCTTGCCAAATGTCAATTTCATAGAGTTGGGCGTTTGGGTCGAGTTTTTGAACCGCTTGCAAGGCCAATGGCAAACCACTTTGGGCTGAATTGATCTGGCGAACGGCACTGAGTCGCTGCACCGGGCCGGGGAGATTCAGGCCTGTTGGCTGGGGTTGTATTCCGCAGGCGGAGAGCAAAAGCGTAAGCACAAAGAGAGATTTTTTCACAGCGAGAAACCTTTGCTGAAAAGTGGTTGTATCAACATCATGTTAAGCAAAACATGTCTTTCACCATACCCCAAGACAGGCACTTTGGCAAAGAATCGCATCAGAGACTTTCAGCTTTTTTAAAGTCTGCAGAAGCTTTGGCTGTTTCGCCCATGGCCAAATAACAATGGCCCCGATTGAGATAGGCACTTTTGTATTTGGGATTGAGTTTAATCGCCTGGGTATAGTCGGCAATTGATTTAACATAGAGTTTGAGTTTGTAATACGACCAACCGCGATTATTAAAAGCCTTATCATCCTTTGGGTCGATTTTGATGACTTCGCTGTAGTCTGCAATTGAAAGCAGCAATTCTCCAAGCTCATAATGAGTGAAGCCCCGATTGAAATGGGCTATGGTCATTTTGGGATCGAGCTTGAGGGCGATATCAAAATCTTTGATCGCTTTTTCGTATTGTTTGAGCGAGTGATAGGTATAACCCCGGTTATGGTAAGCCCATACATATTGGGGGTTAAAAGCGATAGCGAAGGTATAGTCTTCTATTGCTTTGGCCGGTTGACCCAACTCGAAATAGGTTAAGCCACGATTGTAAAAGGCCTCAGCATTTTCGGGACTCAGTTCAAGGGCTTTGTTATACGTTTCCAGGGCCTGTTTAAATTCACGTTTATTAAACTGTTCCAGGCCCAGTTTAAAATAAGCGTCTACGCTTAGATTGGCATCCACAGAGTTGACTTCGACTGAGAACGCTGGGACCTGTGCCGATGAGATTGTCAGACCTATCATCCCCACCGAGAGAATCAAAATCTTCAGTGCTTGGTTCATTTATCCACTCCATCTCTGCGCAGTTGTTAAAAGTGTGTTCATGATAACACGGCTGTTTTGGAGACGTTTATTTTGCTGCGTCAACCATCTGGATGGTTTTTTCTTCTACTTCACGTGCCACAGCTTGCAGTTCAGGTTCTTGTGAAAGTGCTGAAAGCATGGCTTCGGGTTTGATTAAACCTATTTTAGTGACTCCCGCTTCGGTATAAACCGAGATCCGGCAGGGCAAGGCCATGTTTAAGCGCATATCTGTACTGAGTACACGGGCGGCTTGACCCGGATTGCAGACTTCAAAGACCTTACAATCTTCTTTAAAATCGATGCCTTTGCTGCGCAACGTTTCGCCCAAATTGTGGATATGCAAAACCCCAAATCCCCCCGCTTTCACGGCAGTTTCCAAATCTTGGGCAGCGGATTCAAAACTTTTTTCACTTGTAACGATATAGTACATAGGGGCCTCTTTGTCTGACTGTCTTCACGAGAAGTATGTCGAATCCACAGGGGGGTGTCAATCATTTCGTTAGCGGAATTGCCGACTTGAAGCACCACGTTTACCGTGTCAAAATAAAGGGGTGGGTCAAAAAAAGTGAAAATCAATTATCTCAGCCTCTGCTTTTGTTTCATAATGTTGCAGCTGTTTTTTCCCCTTTCTGTTCCCTCGCAGGCCAGACATCCGCAATATCTTCCTACCTCGGCCTATCACAGAATTCAAATAGAGGGATGGACTGTTTTGTTTTCGAAACAACTGAAGACAGAACATTTACTGGTTGCCAAACGTGTCAAAAGTCTGCTTCACAAAAAATTGAGCCATATCGATCAAGTCCTTCCTGCTTCTGCTGCGAAAAAACTCAAAAATATTAAAATCTGGGTGGATTGGGAAGAAAACCACTACACCCCTTGTGCCACCTACCATCCAGGAGTGGAATGGTTGCAAGAGCGTCATCTCAATCCCGACATGGCAGGGGGCATTCAAATCACCCATGCGAAAAATTTTTTGGATTGGACCCTGCGCTACCAACCCATGCTCGTTTTACATGAATTGGCCCATGCCTATCATCATCAGGTCTTGGGCTATGATCAACCAGATATACTGGATGCCTTTAAACAAGCACAAACATCCAGAAAATATGACCTGGTTCAGCGCTACAAATCCTCTCCAGCCAGGGCTTATGCCCTGACCGACGAAAAAGAGTATTTTGCCGAGAGCAGCGAGGCGTTTTTTGGTCGCAACGACTTTTATCCCTTTAATCGCAGTGAACTTCAAAAACATGATCCGGCCATCTATCAAATAGTGAAAGAAGTCTGGGGCGTTCCGCAATGATGAATGATGAAAAAATCAAATGGATACCCAAAGACGGTTGCAAAGACCTGACAGAGTCAGAGCTCAATCAATTAAAATCGCTCTTCAAAGACAGCCCTTTGCTGAGATATTATCCACCCAAATCGAAAGTCAACATCCAAGTCGAAATCAGCAAGCGCATACCCCGCGGCAGCGACATTTTGAATGCCACCATTTGGAATCGGGATTTTGTCGAGCAGGTCAATTCACCCGAAGGCTTTCCCCGACTGCCTTTAAATTCGCAGGCAGAAGGGGAGTTACTTCTGGTGGAAATACTCCATATCACCCAAAATTCGGGTGGCATGGGCTCCTATTTTGGTTATTATGGCTATTATTACTCAGTGATCGTCGATAAAAATCAACCCAAGATTCTGGACGTGCGTGGCCAAAAGATGACTTAAATGTCAAATTTGATCCCTTGGGCCAAAGGCAATTCACGGCCATAATTAATCGTATTCGTTTGGCGGCGCATATATGCTTTCCAGGCATCAGAGCCCGACTCACGTCCGCCGCCGGTTTCTTTTTCGCCCCCAAAGGCGCCGCCAATTTCTGCGCCTGAAGTGCCGATATTGACATTGGCAATGCCACAATCGGAGCCCATGGCAGACAAAAAGCGCTCAGCTTCGCGCATATCGGTCGTAAAAATGGCCGAAGAGAGACCCTGTTTGACTTGGTTTTGAATCGCAATCGCTTCGGTCACTTCGCCACTGTACTGGGTCAAATAGAGGATAGGGGCAAAGGTTTCATCTTGCACGATTTGCATCTCAGGGCTGGCCTCTGCCACAGCCGGCATGACATAACATCCGCTCTCAAAGCCAGAGCCCGTCAGCGGCTGGCCGCCGTAAATCACCTGGCCACCCTGTTCTTTGACTGCCACCAAGGCTTTTTGCATCAAGGCCACTGCATCTTTGTCAATCAGCGGGCCAACATGGTTGTTTTCATCGAGGGGATTGCCTATGCGCAGGCCTTTATAAGCGTTGACGATGATCTCTTTGACCTGGGAATAGATCGACTCGTGAATGATCAAACGGCGCGTTGACGTGCAGCGCTGGCCACAGGTACCCACTGCGCCAAAGACAATCGCAGGCAGGGCCATTTTTAAGTCGGCCCCAGGGCTCAGAATAATCGCATTATTGCCGCCCAATTCGAGAATCGCTTTGCCCAAACGGGCCCCAACAACTTCACCCACCCGTTTGCCCATGCGGGTCGAGCCTGTGGCTGAGATCAACGGGATGCGGTGATCCGCGATCAGGGTTTCACCAATCGGGGAGACTTCTCCGACAATCAAACCCATCACCCCTTCGGGAACATCGTTGTCTTTGAGTACCTTGGCCATGATATTAAAACAGGCAACTGCGGTTAAAGGGGTTTTTTCGGAGGGTTTCCAAATGCTCACATCACCGCAGACCGCGGCAATCATCGAATTCCAGGCCCAAACAGCCACAGGGAAATTAAAGGCAGAGATAATCCCGACCACACCCAATGGGTGCCATTGTTCGTACATGCGGTGATTGGGGCGCTCAGAGTGCATGGTCAAACCATAGAGTTGGCGCGAGAGACCGACAGCAAAATCGCAGATGTCAATCATCTCCTGAACTTCGCCCATGCCCTCTTGCAGGGATTTGCCCATTTCGTATGAGACCAACATGCCCAGATCTGCTTTGGCTTCTCTCAGGGCATTGCCAATTTGGCGAACAATTTCGCCCCGTTTGGGGGCCGGTGTGCTGGCCCAAGCTGTTTTGGCCTTTTCGGCAGTTTGAATCAATTGTTCATAATCAGCCAGAGTGGCTTTGCCAACCGATCCAATTGCTTTGCCATCGACAGGGGAGTGGGAAACATAGGTGTCAGTGGTATTGCCAAACCAGTTTAATCCGGTCGAGCAGGGGGGAGAAACGGCTTCAATCCCCAAAGCGTTTAAAAATGTCTGTGTATCTTGCATGAGGCTCTCCTGGGCAAGTGAATGGGCACTTGCCATATTAATTGATTGCATTCAAATTTTACCACCTCTGGCCTGAGCTTGAGACCGGGATTGCTTGGATTGGGTTCAGCCCGAAAAAAAGCCTGCTACACTGAGTCCACAACCATCCCAGACAGAGGTAGCGATTATGGCCAAAGGACTCGAAGAACATCAAGCGCGTCAAGACGAACTCAATCAATTGGGCAAAGGATTGGCCCGCAGAGCCAAGTCTTGCTGCGAACTCTGCGGTGCATCCAGTGCTTTGCAGATTTTTGAAGTCCCGCCGGTCAAAGAACCCAATTTAGAGGCCTGTTTGCTCATTTGTGAAACCTGTTTCCAACAACTCAAACAAACTGACTTCCTCGATGCTAACCATTGGTTTGGGCTTCAGGAGCGCATTTGGAGCGAAGTACCTGCTGTGCAAGTCATGTCTTGGCGACTTTTGCAAGCGCTCAAAGACCAAACCTGGGCCCAAGACTTGCTCGATCAGGTTTATCTTGCTGATGAAGTCTTACATTGGGCCCAAATGGGCGCAGAAAGTGATGCATCTGGTCGGAAAACCTTTGACAGCAATGGCACAGTCCTGGCCGACGGGGACAATGTTCATATCATTAAAGATCTGGATGTCAAAGGCACCACCTTTACGGCCAAACGGGGAACTTTGGTCAAAGCCATTCGACTCGGCGAAGACCCCGAATTGGTCGAAGGCAAAGTCAATGGCACCAGCATTATGCTCAAAACCTGTTTTCTGAAAAAAGTTTAAATGTGATCTGGCACAATAACTGTTCCTTATAAATAGGGTATAAGAACGATATGATTAGTGTAACTGAGGCTGAAAACCTGATCTTTCAAGAATTGCTGTCAGCTCAAACAGAAAGTGCCATGTTGAGTGAAGCCCCCAATGCCGTTCTGCGCGAAGAACTCTGTGCGGATCGGCCCCTGCCTCCCTATCACCGGGTGGCCATGGACGGCATTGCCTTGCAATTTCAGGTCTGGTTGGCCGGTCAAAGAGAATTTGTGATCGCAGGGTTACAGCAAGCGGGTCAACCTCAACAAAGTTTGACCGATCCGCATCAGTGTTTTCAGGTGATGACAGGGGCTGTCTTGCCCCTGGGCTGTGATACCGTGGTGCCCGTTGAAGACATTCAGATCCAAGCCGGAAAAGCCCAACTCAACCCCGATCTCAACATAAAGGTTGGGGCGCATATCCATCGTCTGGGCAGTGATGCTGCCGCCGGACAGGTCTTGCTCGCAGCGAACAGTCAGATGTTGCCCCCACAATGGGCCGTAGCGGCCTCGATTGGTGCTACAAAGGTCAAGGTTTCGGCCATGCCTGCAATCGCCTTGATCAGCACTGGTGATGAATTGGTCTCACCAGAACAGTTTCCCCTTCCCCATCAGATCCGCAGCTCCAATCGCTATTTTTTGGCTTCGGCCCTGTCCCAAAGTGGTTTTCATCGGATGAATTCTTTTCACTTCAGCGACCAAAAGCAAGACCTTAAAACCGGATTGGAAGCGATTTTGCCTGAACATGCCATCTTAATCCTGTCTGGTGGGGTTTCCATGGGGGAGTTTGACTATGTTCCCGCTGTTTTAAAAGAATTGGGAGTGCGCGAAGTTTTCCACAAAGTGCGTCAACGCCCCGGCAAACCCCTGTGGTTTGGTGTGGGCCTACAGGGACAATGCGTCTTTGGACTGCCGGGCAACCCTGTTTCGGCAGCAGTCTGTTTTTTCCGCTATGTCTTGCCGGCCCTTTGGCAGAGAGAACAACGCAAACGCCCACGTAAATACGCAGTCTTAACGGAACCCTATCATTTCTCTAAAAATCTGGTCTGTTTTTTGCCTGTCACCGTGCACTATGCTGAAACAGGTCAGATTTTGGCAACACCTTTGCCCGGCAACGGCTCTGGTGATTTCGCTTCGCTGGCGGGCAGTGATGGGTTTTTGGAAATGCCCCCTGGCCCCTGTGATTATGAAGTAGGCAAAGCCTACCCCCTCTGGCTCTGGCAGACCTAAATGAGGAGATAAACGCCGATGTTGAGTCATATCAATGCTGAAAATTTGCCAACCATGGTGGATGTTGGGGACAAAGCCGCCACCCGCCGTGAGGCAGAGGCCATGAGCTGTGTGAGTTTACCCGCGTCTGTACTGGCAGCCTTAAATCCATCCGGGGAGCTGATTTCCCCCAAAGGCCCCGTTTTTCAGACTGCCATTATCGCAGGTACAATGGCAGCCAAACGCACCCATGAGCTGATCCCTTTTTGCCATCCCCTGCCGCTTGAACATATTGCCTTTGAAATTCAGCTCAAAACAGAGGAGCCTGCGCATGTGCAAATCTATTGCCGGGTGCGGGTGAACCACAAAACCGGTGTGGAGATGGAGGCCTTAACCGGCGCAAGTATAGCGGCTTTGACCGTTTATGATATGTGTAAGGCCCTGTCTCACGAAATGGTGATCTTCGAAACCCGCCTGTTGAGCAAAACGGGAGGCAAACATGAAATTGGCCAAAGCAGATAGCTTTCATCCCTGGGTCATTTCCATTGTCGGACCCGCTTTCGGCCCCTCTGACGGCTTTTCAGCAAACCCAACAGAAGTGGCATGGCAAGCATGGACCGAGGCTTTGCTCAAGACCCTGCGCACACGCTGGCGGGTGGGTGTCTGCTTTATCAATCCAGGGGCTCCCGCGCCCAATCTTTTACAGCAACGCAGTCCGTTTGCCGATGACGACCTGCTGGTTATTTTCGGAGAAGTCACAGCTCCGAAATTGCGTCTGGTCTGCCTGGAGTCAGAGATGCAGGCCTTTGATAGGGACAAATACAACACCGATCCGCTGACCTGGCAGGCAATCATCAGCCCAAGTCTGTTGCCCCAAGCTGGTTTTTCACATTTTCTGAGGTCGGATATTCAGGGGTTGGTTTTGGCCCTAACCGACGCCTTGGCCTCCCATGTGGCGCAGGTTCCGCTCTATGGTCTGATTTTGGCAGGGGGATACAGCCGCCGGATGCGACAGGACAAAGCGCTTTTGAATTACCATGGCCAGAGCCAATTGGCCCATACTTATACGCTGCTGAGCAGTGTTTGCAGTCAGGTTTTGATTTCCTGCCGTGAAGATCAAGCAGAAAAAGAGTGGCCTTTGGATCCCACCCTGCCACCTTTGCCTTGGACGTATGATCGCTTTCACAATTTGGGCCCACTTGGGGGCATTTTAACGGCCATGATGACCCACCCCCAAGCCGCTTTTTTGGTGCTTGCCGTGGATTTGCCCTGGCTGGATCTGGCGACTTTGGCCCACCTGATTCAAGCCCGTCGTCCGCTGGGGCCTGCCACTGCTTTTGTGAGCAGTTCGGATGGACTTCCTGAGCCGCTATGCGCCATCTATGAGCCGCGTATGCGCGAGCGTCTCTTTGGCTTTTGGGGGCTGGGTATTGCCTGCCCACGCAAAGCGCTTTTAAATTCAGCCACCCATTTGCTTCCCCTGCCCGAAGCGTTTAGATTGGACAATGCCAATACCCCAGCAGATTTTGAGGCCATTTCAAAGGCCTTGGATGAGCATCCTGCTTAATCTTCAAATCGCCTTTTGGATTCAGTCTTCAAAGTCCCAAAGAAAATTTGCTAAAATACTAAAAAATGCCAGGAATGTTGATTCTGCCCTGAAAGGAACGCGGCCATGCCACCGATGCTCAAGCCCTATCTCGACAAATTAAATGAGTCCGCGGCCCTCTACAGTATGCGCTTTTTAGGTGCTTTGTTAATTTTGGTCTTGGGTCTCTGGGCAAGCAAGCGTCTCTCACGCATTTTGAGAGAGATCTTAAGCAAGACCCAGCTTGATCAAACGTTCATTTCATTTATCGGCAATATGTTGCGGGTGGTCCTGACGGCGGTTGTGCTATTGGCGGCCTTAAGCAGCATGGGGGTTCCTACCACTTCTGTTTTGGCCCTTTTGGGAACGGCCGGATTGGCAGTGGCCCTGGCCTTAAAAGACTCCCTCAACAATGTCGCAGCGGGCTTCTCGTTGATGATTTTGCGCCCGTTTCGGGTTGGTGACTATGTCGAAGTCGGCGGCGTTGGTGGGAGTGTTTCTGGCATTACACTCTTTCACACCCTCTTGAATACCGCTGACAACCGTTGGATTGCCATGCCCAATGCCAAATTGCTGGCAGATACAATTGTCAATTTTTCGCGCAATGACAGCCGCCGTGTCGATTTAATCGTGGACGTCAGTTATGGCTCCGATTTAAAAAAAGCCAAAGAGGTGCTGTGGGAAGTGATCCGGTCCGATGATCGCATACTCAAAGATCCCGAACCTGTTGTGGCTGTGAGTGATTTGGCAAATAGCAGTGTCCAGTTTGTCGTGCGTCCCTGGGCGCCCACCCCTGAATATTGGAACGTTCGTTTTGATCTGATCGAAGCCATTAAGTTGCGTTTTGATGCCGAGGGAATCGTTATACCCTTTCCTCAGCGCGATGTACATTTGCGCGACCACAGATCTGGGGCCCTCCCTGGGAACCCCTGACGCATTGAGCACGTCTCTCGCAACATCTGAATCAAGGAGGATGGCTCTTACCAGGGCCGATATGATAAAAGCAAATTTTACTTCCCTTATGCGCAAAGGTACCCTGATTGGGGTGCTGATACTCTTGAGTCCTGCCTGTGCTTTGGCCCAAGAACAACCTCCCGAAAAAAGTTTTGCCGAATCTCTGTTAGAAGAATCGTTTGTGCCGGCCCTTAAACCCATGCCAGGAATCTGGATAGACTGGCGAAAACGTCGAATTCACGCATTTGGCAGGGGATTTAGCCGTGAAGATGCTGTGGGGCCACAGGCGCGCCTATTGGCAATTCGCGCAGCCAAAGCGGATGCACTGCGCCGTTTAGCGGCCTTGATCTATGGTATTCATCTCGATGTGGATTTGACGGTCGACAATTGGGGGCAGAGCCACCCAGAAGAACGGAAATCGATTGAAGGCCTGATCAAAGGTGCCCAAGAAGCCTCAGAAGCAGAACAGCAACCCGATGGCAGTTATGAAATTCAATTGATTTTGCCTTTGTCGGCGGTAGAAGCTTTAACCGGAAAACCGATTCCCTATCAATAGGGGTGGAAAAGATCTAAACATAAATGTCGACAAAAAACGCTTTCCAGCGATTCAATTGGTCACCAGAACTGTTTATTGCTTTGTTGTATATGAACTTTGGTCTGGTTTGGATTTTTTATTCAGATCAGCTCATGGGCCAATTTCAAACATTGAAAGGCTTTGCCTATGTCTGTTTAACAGGCTTGCTTTTGTTTTTTTTGGTGCGATTTTTT
>JBIKWL010000164.1:0-11418 GCA_044356335.1 Candidatus Sericytochromatia bacterium | reverse complement strand
GGGCGCTACCGGGCAGGGGCTCCAAGACATCGGGGGAACTCCCTGCTACTCCGCTCAGGGAACTGGGTGGTGGGCTGGCTGGGGCAGCCGGAGGGGGTGTGACAGGTAAGGCAGCAGGTAAGGCGGCAGGTAAGGCCGTCGCAGGTTTGCTAGCACCGGCGCTAGCAGATTTGCTGCTACCTGTGCTGGCTTCCAAAACCAGCACCAAATCTCCTTCTTGGACTTTGTCTCCCATTTTGACTGCCAGCGAAAGCACCTTGCCTGCCGCTGGCGCGGGAATTTCAACTGCTGCTTTGTCGGATTCCAATTCCATCACGGCTTGGTCTTTGCTCAAGACATCCCCCACAGCCACCAGCAATTGGGTGATTTCTGCTGCGCCGACATTGTCGCCGAGTTTGGGCACGCGCATTTCCACGGGGCCCGTTGAAACCGAAGGGCTGGGAGTTGGCGTTGCTGCAGCAGCGGGTTCACTTTTCACTTCAGGGGCTTTTTTCACAGGTTTTTCCACAGGTTTTTCCACAGGGGCCGCACCCGTTTCTTCAAGCAGCAGGATCAAACTGCCCTCTTGCACACTGTCACCCACTTTGACGGCCAAAGATGCCACTTTGCCTGCGGCGGGGGAAGGGATTTCAACTGCTGCTTTGTCGGATTCGACTTCAATCAAAGCCTGGTTTTCGCTGATGGTCTCGCCGACTGCCACGAGCACCTGGGTGATTTCTCCTGCGCCGACGTTATCGCCCAATTTGGGCACGTTAATTTCACGTTGCATGGCGGTCTCCTTAAACGTTCATCGGGTTGGGTTTTTCGGGGTCGATCTTCAAGGTCTGGCGCGCCTCTTCCAGTAGCGAGGCGTCCAATTGGCCCGCCCGAACCAATTGGCTCAAGGCTGCCCAGACCGTGTGAGCGGTATCGACCTCAAAGAAGCGGCGCAGGTCGGTGCGGCCTTCGCTGCGGCCAAAGCCGTCTGTCCCCAGGGCCACCAGCGGCTGAGGCAGCCATTTGGCCAAAGACAGTGCCAAAACCTTGCAATAGTCGGAAACGGCGATCACGGGGCCTTCGCTGTCTTTGAGGCATTCTGCCAGATAGGGCAAACGGGCTGGCTGTTCGGGGTGGAAGAGGTTCCAGCGCTCCACATCCAAGGCGTCGCGGTACAGCTCTTTGTAAGAGGTTACACTCCAGACGTCAGCGGCCACGCCGTAGCGTTCGAGTTCTTCAGCGGCTTTGAGCACGCCGGGCATCAGCGCCCCGCTGCCCCAGAGCTGCACCCGCGCTTTGGGTTGCACCAGGGGTGAGCTGCGGAAGCGGTACAGGCCTTTGAGAATGCCTTCGCGGGCCCCTTCGGGCATGGCCGGATGGGCATAACTATCGTTGCCAATCGTGATGTAGTAAAACTCGTCTTTTTGCTCGACGTACATGCGGCGAATGCCCTCTTGCAGCAGCACGCCAATTTCGTAGGCAAATGACGGGTCGTAGGCCTTGAGATTGGGTTGGGGCAGGGCCAAAACATGGCTGTTGCCATCTTGGTGCTGCAGACCTTCACCCGCCAGGGTTGTCCGTCCAGCGGTGGCTCCCATCAAGAAGCCTTTGCAGCGCATATCCCCAGCGGCCCAAACCAGGTCGCCGACACGCTGCAGACCAAACATCGAGTAGAAAGTGAAAAAGGGAATGGTATTCACACCATGGCTGGCATACGCTGTGCCTGCGGCAATAAACGAGGAGAGTGCCCCCGCTTCGGTGATACCCTCTTCGAGGATCTGGCCATTTTGGGCCTCGCGGTAGCGCATCAGCGAATCGCTGTCGACCGGGTCGTATTTCTGACCGACATGGGAGTAAATGCCGTATTGGTTAAACAGGCCCTCCATGCCAAAGGTGCGCGCTTCGTCGGGAATGATCGGCACCATTAACGGGCCAAAATTCTTGTCCTTTAGGCAGCGTGTCAGAATGCGGACATAAGCCATGGTGGTTGAGAGCTCGCGGCCGTCTGTGCCCGCTTCAAACTCTGAAAAGAGCTTGTCTGGGGGCGGCGCCAGGGGAGCGACTTGTACCCGGCGCAGGGGCACCGAACCCCCCAGTTTTTGACGGCGCTCGTGCAGATATTGCATCTCTTCGCTGTCTTCAGAGGGTTTATAAAAAGGCACCTCTGCCAGATCTTCGTCAGAAATGGGAATGCCAAAGCGCGTGCGAAACGTTTTGATCTCTTCGTCGTTGAGCTTTTTCTGCTGGTGAGTGGCGTTTTTGCCTTGGCCCGAATCACCCATGCCGTAGCCTTTGACCGTTTTGGCCAAGATCACTGTGGGCATCCCGCTGGTATGGACGGCTTTGTGGTAAGCGGCATAGACCTTAAGCGAGTCGTGGCCGCCCCGGTGCAGATTCCAGATCTGATCGTCGGTATAGTCGCTGACCAATTCCAACAATTCGGGGTATTTGCCAAAGAAATGCTCGCGCACATAAGCGCCAGAGCCACTGGCTTTGATCTTTTGGTATTCGCCGTCGAGCACTTCGTTCATGCGCTGGGCGAGCAGGCCTGTTTTGTCTTTGGCCAGTAGAGCATCCCAATCGCTGCCCCAGACCACCTTGATCACGTTCCAGCCCGCGCCGCGGAAGCTGCCTTCGAGTTCTTGGATGATCTTGCCATTGCCCCGCACAGGGCCGTCCAGGCGCTGCAGATTGCAATTGATTACAAAGACCAGATTGTCGAGGTGTTCGCGGCCAGCCAGGCTGATTGCGCCCAGCGATTCGGGCTCATCCATCTCGCCATCGCCCAAAAAGGCCCAGACCCGGCCTGTCTGTTTTTTTAAACCGCGGTTTTCGAGGTATTTATTAAAGCGGGCTTGGTAAATCGCCATCAGGGGACCCAGGCCCATCGAAACTGTGGGAAACTCCCAAAAATCCGGCATCAGCCAGGGGTGAGGATAAGAAGACAAACCCCCACCAGGCTGCAATTCGCGCCGGAAGTGATTCAATTGGGCTTCGCTCAGGCGGCCTTCGAGAAAGGCGCGGGCGTAGATGCCGGGGGCCACGTGGCCCTGAAAGTAAATCTGATCGGGGCTGTCTTCGCCGTTTTTGCCTTTAAAAAAGTGGTTAAAACCGACTTCGTAGAGGGTGGCGCTGGAGGCAAATGAAGAAATATGCCCGCCAATGCCGTCTTCCTTGCGGTTGGCGCGCACGACCATGGCCATGGCGTTCCAACGCATAATGCTCTTGATCCGGCGCTCAATCTCGTAACGGCCCGGATAAGGCGGCTGTAAATGCCGGGGGATGGTGTTGACATAAGGGGTGGTGGTCGAAAAAGGCAGTGAGACGCCGTGTTTGGCTGCGCGATTTTGCAAACGCCCAAACAGGCGTTGGGTGCGGTCGGGGCCGCCATCCTGAATCACATAGTCCAGAGATTCAAGCCATTCACGGGTTTCTATTTCTTCCAGGCTGTGTGCATCGTTATGTGCTTCGGTCATCGCCATGTCCTTCCTGGGGCAGGGTTTTTTATACCCACTCATTATACACGCAGGCGAAGTTTTCAAGCCTGCGCGCTGAGCATCTCCAAACATCCTGCTTTAAATCTTCGCCAACTCGTTTTCCCTGTGGGAATGGCATTGATGATTTCGGCTTTGTTTTGCTCTGCAAAAATATACTTTTTTAAGAAACTTTTGTCTTGGGGCAGCTCAAAATAGCGGTAAATAGTGGCGTGGTTTTGAGCGGCCAGAAACAATTCCCATCTGGTGATAAACGGCAAATCGCGATCAATGCCTGCTTTTTTCTGTTCCTTGGACTCTAATTCAGACAGTTCGCCCGGTTGTTCCTGAAGCATTTTTTTAACCTATTTCTTTCATCTTTTAAAAAACTTAAAACGCGTAGCCGACACCCGCAACCGCATCAAAGACACCCCCGTTGACATACCTATAACGCCAGCCCCCGGCCAGCCACAGATTGAGCCCCGCTTTGTTGCGGTATTCCAAACCCAGCCGGGGAATAAACCAGAGTTCGGTGGTGGCGGCGACTTCGGCAAATCCGGCCAAATCATGGGGGTTGAAATACGTGCGAAGTGCGCCAACGGCACCGACACCTGCTGGTGTGTTGAAATTGGAATTGAGCTGTTCTTGGTGATAGGTGACTCCCAGGCGCAGGGCCACATATTCGTTGATATTATAGCCCAGGGTTAGCCCCCAATAATCTGAATAACCGCCTTCCAGCCCCACATGCAGGGGTTTGAGTTTGCGAACGGGGATCTCTTGTATGGGCTGGGTTGAAGATGTGGTGGGGACTTCTCCCAATAATTGTTGCAAGAGCGGGGAGACCTGTTCAAACAAAAGGGCCTCTTGGGAGCAGGCACAGTCGACAAAGCGCTCGGCCAAAATGCGCCCCTGTTCGACGTCTAATATGCGCAGGGTCAGGGTGTAGACCTGCCCGACCTTGCTTAAACTTCCTGTGATTACTTTGCGGGCAGCCAGTTTGCGCCCCGCTTTGAGGGAGCAATCTTCACTTTCACAGCTTTGGCTGCTCAGATAACCTGCTTCTGTCAAAATGCGATCCATGCCTTCGCGGTCCAAGACCTGAAATCGCGGGTTTTGCACCACCAAACTGCGTACCCGCGAAGTGACCAGCTCCGCTTCTTCGGGGGAGAGATTGCCGAGTGCTTTGAGTCCGAGTATGGCCACCACTTCTGTTTCTTGCGCAAAAGCCATGCTGCCGGGCAGAATCTCAGGCAGCAATGCGGGCATGGTAAACAGTGAAGTAAACAGAGAGAAACAGAGGAGACCCGAAAGCGGAAGGCGATTTAACATGGACAAACTTCCAATTACGTTGTTGTTGAGGTATCATAACAAATATTTTCTTTTTTGTAAATATTTGCTCGGTTTAATAATGGTCAAAGGTATATTCTCGCTCCCAGGTAATTCGCGTCTGACGCGTAAACCAACCCTCAATCACGGGCCGCAAGGCCCGTGGAATTGGGTTCTCGTGTAAGTCCAGATCGCGCAAGAGAGACAGCGCTTGTAAGCTCTCTGGCAGATTGTGCAAGTGGTTCTTGCACAATTGCAAAACCTCTAATTTTTTGAGTTGGCCGATGCTGGCGGGCAGCGATTCCAGCTTGTTCCAATAGAGGTAAAGCTGTTTTAAGGCGGGCAATTGTCCCACGCTCTCTGGCAAGGTACTGAGGCTATTGCACATCAGGTTGAGCACTTCTAAGCTCTGCAAACCTGAGAGATCGTCAGGCAAATGGGTCAAACCACTGTTGTGGCTCAGATCCAGCTTTTGCAAGGCTGCACATTGGCCCAAACTCGTTGGCAGCGTTTGCAACCAGTTCTCAGACAGACCCAGCACTTTGAGTTGGGGCAATTGGTCCAGACTCTCGGGCAGACTTTTTAATTGGCAGCGCCAGAGTTGCAGGGTTTCGAGCGCTTGCAATTGGGCGATTTCTGCGGGCAATTGACGCAGGGGATTGTTGGAGAGATTGAGAAATTTGAGGTGTTTGAGTTGCCAGATTTCGGCAGGCAAAGCGCTGAGGTTTTGATTCACCAAAGCCAAACTGCTGACTTCAGTGGGATTCGCCTTCATTGCGCTGTCCAGGTTATCAAAGGGGAACATGTGGGTGGCTCCTTTGCAAAGAGAAATTGCTGCTCACGGGCTTTCAAGCTATGCTAAAGGTATTCTAACCAGTAGGAGCGACTATGGCTCTCAAAGGCACCGCTGAACTCCACGAAGAGTTTGAAGAGCTACGAAGCACGACTTGGTTTCAGGCCTTGCTGGCTGCGGCCTGGATTTTATTATTGAGCTCCGCTTTTTCACTTTACACACTCTGGGTCGCCAATCGCTTTTTAGAGCCACCCACCTTGCTGGTTTTTCCAAATCTGCTGCTTCTCTTGCTGGCGTTGGTGTTGTTGCGGATTCGCTTTCATTTTGGCGATATCAACCGCCAGAATCACGCGCCGCTGCTGGTTTTGCGGGCCTTGCACCAATACCGCCCATTTTTGGTCGGACTCTTGGCTCTGGGCGTGTGTTGTGCTCTGCTCGTGCCCCTGAATTTTCTCAGCGAAGGGGCGCAAGTTCAGCAATACACCTGCCAGGTTCGGCCCTCGCCTTTTGACCCGCAGAGCAAAGCCAATCCGGTTTATACCCTCCATCTCAGTTGCTCAGATTTGCAGAGCCCAGCCCCAGAGATACGGGTAACAGCCAATCTCTGGTCGCGTTTTAAAGACGGAGGAGAAGTGAAGCTCGAAACCCGCAAAGGTTGGCTGGGTGAGCGTTGGGTGCGTTTTCGTTAGGGGTTTGAGCTGTGATGAAAAGAAACTAAATATAAAAGCGAGTTTAATTTTGAAATAAATTGGCACTAATTTTATCAAGTTGAGCAGTGTATTTTCATATAACTTTTCAATAATCACCGCGTAAAAAGAGAGAATCCCCATGAAAGCCCGTTTGTCTGCTTTATTTGTTTCCGCTTTATTGACCTTGACTGCCTGCGGTACGCCCGCCCTGTCTCCCACTTATCAGGCTTCACAAACCTCTTTTCTTCAAGCTCAGCGTGCGAGCAAGAGCCAGGCTTTTCTCCCTTTAAATCCCACATTACCAGGCAACCGTGCCCCACGTTCAGCCACCGTCTTGTCTTATTTGCCGATTGACGATGGTTTGGATTTTCATATTCCCTTTTATCTGAATGCACTCGAACGCACCACCACTTCCCGGACCCACCAAATTGCCTTTACCGATGCCCGGGGGCCCAATAATACCTTTTTTCATCTGATTCAACCCGATACATCGGCCCAGGTGACTTCTGCCACCGTGCCGCCGAGTGCTCAAATCAAAGAAATGACCACCAATAGCCCTGCGACCTTGGCCAGTGTTTTGGCCTGGACCTTTTCCAGCTATAACAGTCCCTTTAAAGCGTTTACCTATCTCGGTCATGGCGGCGGGTTTATGGGGGTTGCCACCGACGAAACACCGGGGCCTGAAGGGGCTTATGAAACCTCTACTGGTATGCTCAAACTCGAAGACCTGCGCCAGGCTTTTCAGCAGGGGCTCAAGGGCCGAAAACTCGATTTAATTCACTTTCACGCCTGCCTGATGGCCAATCTTGAAGCCGCTTATAGCTTGCGTGGGGTCGCCAAGGTCATGTTTGCCTCTGAAGACGTGGTTGGGGCCCACCAAGAAGGCACCGAAAAACCCACTGAAATCATGAATACACTTTTGCAGCAGCCCCAATTAGACCCCTACCGGGTGGCCCGCGAAGTGACCATTCAGGTCCAGGCCCGCTCAAATCCCTATGGCTTTGCGACAGCCACCAGCATCAACCTGGATCGGGTAACAGAGGTCAAGCAGGCCATGAATCAACTCTCCCAAGCCTTGATTCAAGCTCTTCCTCAACACAAAACCGCGATTCTTGCGACTTATAATTCGGTTCCCGAATTTAAAAATGCAGCCGGAACCGGACAGCGGGATCTCTGGACGTTTGCCAAGCGCCTGCTCAAAGTACCGGCTCCTTCTGTCCAACGTGAAGCCGGTAATCTGGTTCAAAGCTTGAAACAGGTTTTGATTCATACCCGAGATAGCGAAGGCGACTCAGCCAATGGCCTTTCGATCTTTATGCCCCCAGCCAGCCAAGCACAGCAATATATTCAGGCTTCAGGTTATGCCACGACTCCTTTTGCCAAAGATTCCCTGTGGGATGAATTTCTGATCGCCCTGGCCCAATAAAAACAGATCTGGCATAAGGACTTTTTGTATGACTGAATTGGATTCATTTTGTCTGTATAGCCAACGGGTGGTTTTGCCCACAGGCACCCAAGCCGCAACGGTCTATGTCTCAGCGGGTAAAATCACCCAAATTGAGCCGGGGTTCAAGGCTCCCGAGGCAGAAGATTTGGGCAAGGCGGTGCTGATGCCCGGTTTGGTGGATCCCCATGTGCATGTCAACGAACCGGGCCGCACCGAATGGGAGGGCTTTTGGACCGCGACCCGTGCTGCGGCAGCAGGCGGTGTGACCACCTTGGTGGATATGCCGCTGAATTCTGATCCGGTTACCACCACGGCTGAAGCCTTTGCGCTCAAGCGCCAAGCCGCCCAAGGCCAGTGCTGGATTGACGTTGGCTTTTGGGGGGGCGTGATTCCCAATAACCAAACCCAATTGGCAACCATGGTCAGTGACGGTGTTCTGGGCTTTAAGTGTTTTCTCGTCCATTCGGGCATTGACGATTTCCCCCAATCCCGCACAGCAGACCTCGAAATCGCCATGCCAATTCTCAAACACGCGGGTGTACCGCTGCTGGTCCATGCCGAACTCGAAGGCGAGGCCCCTGCCCACCCCGAAGAGCAGGCCCAAAGTTACAGTGCTTTTTTAAGTTCGCGTCCCAAAGATTGGGAAGACCGCGCGATTCAACTGATGATCGACCTCTGCCGCCAAACGGGCTGCCCCACCCATATTGTTCATCTCTCTTCGGCCACTGCTCTGCCCAGTATTCAGGCTGCCAAAGCCGAAGGACTGCCCTTTACGGTCGAGACCTGCCCCCATTACCTCTATTTTGCGGCAGAGGCCATTCCCGACGGGCACCCCGAGTACAAATGTATGCCGCCAATCCGCGAAAAAGAAAACCAAGAACAGCTCTGGACGGCTCTGCAGCAGGGCCTGATCGATTGTGTCGTCACCGACCATTCCCCCTGTGTGCCCGGTCTTAAGCTCTTTGAAGCCGGCGATGTCTTACACGCCTGGGGCGGGATTGCCTCTCTGCAATTGGGGCTGCCCAGTGTCTGGAGCCGCGCTTCAGCCAGGGGCTTTTCGTTGGAGCAACTCGTGCAACTCATGGCCACCGCTCCCGCCGATTTTATTGGCCAGCCGCAAAAAGGCCGGATTGCCGTCGGCGCGGATGCTGATCTGGTGGTCTGGGAGCCCGAAACCCGCTTTACCTTGACCCCTGAGCAGATCTTCTTTAAACACCCAGTCTCGCCGTATTTGAGTCAGGAATTGCAGGGCAAAGTTCATCGCACGTATTTGCGTGGGCAGTTGATTTTTGCTGAGGGCCAGCACAAGGATGTGCCCCAGGGTGTGTTTTTATTGGGGCGGGGTGTCTGAGAGCGTTTTGTAGCGGCAGCCTGGTCGCCACCCACCCACTCATCAACAACCCGCCAAGAATGTTCGCCCCTAGACGCTGAAGTCCAGAACGATTTTGCCTGGTGCGTGCCCCAGTTTGTTCTTTTCACTCGCTTCAGGGTAGTGAGACAGACCAAACACCTCGGCAATGGTGGCCTTTAGCTTGCCGCTTGCAACGGATTCAGCCAGTTGTTGTAGCTGAACAGAATCTGAACGCATGGAGTAGAACAGGCCCCGGTAACCACTGGGCACATTCTCAGCAACGTCAAAGGCCGCAAGACTGATCACTGTGCCGCCGGGAGCCAAGACCTGGAAAGAGCGGGCGGCCAAGTCTCCGCCAACGAGGTCCAGTACAAGATCCATGCCGTGTGCGTGTTGTTCAAAAGACTCGCTGTGTCTGTCGAGTACACGATCTGCACCCAAACTCAAAAGGTAGTCACGATTCCGGCCCGAAGCTGATGCCACCACTGTGGCCCCAGCGGTTTTGGCTAACTGGACAGCAAAGCCACCGACACCACCGGAGGCACCGTGAATCAAGACCTTCTGGCCTGAGCGCAACTCCCCTGCCAGGTGCAAAATCTGCCAAGCCGTCTGAGAAGTCACGGGCAAAGATGCTGCAACGACATCAGAAAGTTCATCCGGAATCCGACAGAGCGCGGTTTCATCTGCAGCAACATAGTCAGCGTATGCCCCCATGCCAATAAAACCCATGACTCTGTCGCCAACACGAAACTGCTTCGCATCTGGGCTGACCTGAACCACGATTCCGGCGAGTTCCATGCCAAGGGTGGCAGGCATCGGCACAGGAAAGGCTCTTTGAAGATAACCTGCTTGCAGCTTCCAGTCGAAGCCATTGACACCAGCTGCCTTGACTTGAACCAGAACTTGGCCAGAGGCCATTGGTGGGATTGGGATATCGTCGAGCAACAGGACCTCTGGACCCCCGTATCCGTGAATTCGCCATGCTCTGTTTTTATTGATTGTTTCCATTGCTTTTTCCTTTTTTTAGTCAGCTTTTCTTTGATTCGCAGATAAAGTGTCTTTGACAAATGTGACCATCAGACTTAAGGCTTGCTCTGCAGCATCAAGTGTCCCCATGTGAGAAGTAAAGACATGCGGCATTTTTTCCCAAATGTGAACCGAGGCATCGACACCCGCTGCAACTGCCTTCTCTGCGTAACGGAGTGAATCATCAAGCAGAACCTCACTTGTACCCACATGCAGTTGAATCGGCGGGAGACCTTTGAGCTTGCCATAAAGTGGCGAAGCGAGTGGTTCTGTGGGATCCTGGGTTCCCAGATATAAACCAGCACATGCTGCCAGCATCTCTTGGGTCACAAAAGGATCTTCATCGGCTTTGGTCTTCACACTGGCACCGGTTAATGCCAAGTCTGTCCAGGGAGACACCACAATGCCCGCCGAGGGCGCAAGGCCTTTGCCTGCATCAGCCTCAGCTTGAGCCTGAGAAAGCAAGACCAGCGAGAGGCCACCGCCTGCTGAATCACCCATCACAACAATGTGTTTAACACCTTGCTCGACAAGACCGCGATAGGCGGCCTGAGCGTCTTCTATTGCCGCTGGGAAGGGGTGTTCAGGGCCCAGTCGATAGTCGGCGACAAATGCGTCTGTGGCAAAGGCTGAAGCCATCTGGCCAACAAAGTGACGGTAGGCATCCGCGGATCCAAGTATGTAAGCCCCGCCGTGTAGATACAAAATCGCCGCACCCGTGCGCGCATTTTTGGGGCGACACCAAATGCCTGAGATACCACCCAGAGTGGATTTTTCGTAACTCACATCGCCTGCATCTGGTATGGCTCCAATCATCTCATCATAGCTGGGACGCGCCTCTGGGCTACGCATCAGGCCTTTAAAAGGGGCTACTTGTTCCCGCATGGCAGCAACCCACTCTTGATCCTTGCTGGATGTTTGATGGTGTGTAGCGTGTAAAGTCTGAGTATTCACGTTCATGTGTGTACCTCTTCAATGTTGATATTCCGTTAATTCAATGGTACATTGTTCCATAATTGAAAAAAATATTGAATTTTAAAACAGGTTGTTCCAAAAATGAATCAAATAAATGATCACGATTTCAACTTGCTTGCACTGAAAGATTTTAATCAGGTCGCGGCTCACGGTGGTTTCAGCAAAGCCAGTCGTGCGAGTGGTCGCCCCAAAGCAACGCTGTCGCGGCACGTGATGGAGTTAGAAGAAGTTATGGGTGTTCGACTGCTCGAACGTTCAGGTCGCTCGTTTAGACTCACCGAAGAAGGCAAAGCGCTCTATTTACGAACAGAGGGTTTGATGAGTGAAATCAAAGATGTTTTACAAGATGTTTTATCGGGGCA
>JBIKWL010000163.1:0-11433 GCA_044356335.1 Candidatus Sericytochromatia bacterium | reverse complement strand
CCACTGCCACCGTCACTGCCGCCACGGCCACATCGCTGACAGTTACCGTACCAACAGGTATTTCAGGCGCTCAGAATGTGACCGTTCAAGTGGGCGCCCAGACCAACAGCGGCACCAACAATTACAATGTGACGCCTACCATCTCCAGTTTGAGTGTGGGCAATGGGGTGATTGGCAGCAGTATCACAATCACGGGCAGCGGTTTTAGTTCCACCCCGGCCAATAATACGGTCAAATTTGGCACCACCAACGCTACCGTCACTGCCGCCACGGCCACATCGCTGACCGTCACCGTGCCCGCAGGTATAAGCGGGGCCCAGGATGTGAGTGTACAAGTGGGTACACAAACCAGTGCCAATACGGCTGCTGATAATTTTATCGTCAGGCCGGGCATTACCAGTTTGAGTGCCAGTTCTGGGGTGATTGGCAGCAGCATTACGATTACCGGCACGGGTTTTGATAGCACCCCGGCCAATAATACGGTCAAATTTGGCACGACCACTGCCACTGTCACCGCCGCCACGGCCACATCGCTGACCGTCACCGTGCCCTCAGGCATCAGTGGCACCCAAAATGTCACGGTGTCGGTAGGCACACAGACCAACACGGGAACCAATAATTTTACGGTCGCCTCTGCTTGGACTGCCCAAACAGCCATCACCACAGGAACGCTGTATGGTGTCACCTATGGCAACAGTCTGTTTGTGGCCGTCGGTGACAGTGGTCATATTCAAACCTCAACGGATGGCAGCACTTGGACCAGCCGCACCTCGGGGATTACCAAAGTTTTGCAAGGCGTTGTCTATGGCAATGGCAAGTTTGTGATAGCGGGTTGGTTGGGCGCGATCTTGACTTCACCGGATGGAGCCACCTGGACCGTCCAGAACCCAGGAACAACGCAGAGCTTCAATGGTATCACCTATGGCGCCAGTCTCTTTGTGGCTGTCGGTGTCAACGGTATGATCTATACTTCTCCCGATGGGGTGACCTGGACCGAACGTGTGATGGGGGTGCCTACGGATCAACTGCGTGCGATTACCTCTGGCAATGGCCTGTTGGTAGCGGTAGGCAACGGCGGTCGGATTGTGACCTCCACCGATGGCACGACCTGGACCGCGCGCACTTCGGGAGTCACACAAACGCTGTACAATGTGGCTTTTGGCAATAATAAATTCGTCGCAACGGATCTCAATGGCATTGTATTGACGTCCAGCGATGGGATTACCTGGAGTAATCAAACTTTGACAGGAAGCCCGAGCACCCGTGGGGTGGGCTATGGCAATGGTAAATTTGTGATTGTCAGTTTCAGCGGGGAAACCTTCTCTTCAAGCGATGGACTTACTTGGATCAGTCTGGGCACTGAGGCCGCAGGCTCCTTGTTGGACGTGGTCCATGGCGGAGGCTATTTTGCTGGCGTCGGTACCAATGGGGCAGTAAGCACCATGCTCCAATGAGAAATAGTGAACAAAGCTTGTGCTGATTGGGTTCTAGGCCCGTGCGAATTGACGGCCTTCCGCTTCAAAGCGGTTTTCAATCCCCGCATGGGCCCCCGGTGAAGAGCGGAACCAAGAGGCGATCTTGGTCTCTTTGAAGTCGGCCAGGGCTTTGCCTATCTCGTTGGCACTGAACTTACGCCCAGCCCGCTGTTGCAAGCCTGCCAAATGCCGGGCTGCTCCATCAGCCAGTCCGCCCACATGGTTGGTGGTGCCCATGATCAGGTCGACAATGCGGGGATCCTGCCGCACCTCGGGGCTGAGTTTAGCGAGGTCCATGAACTGCTGCACGTTGTCGCCTTTGTCCTTGAGCACAAAGGCCTCTTGGGCCAAACCAAAGGCCTGATTGTGTTCGCGTGCAAATTTGGTCCAGAGTGCGTCAAAAGGCTTGCTGGACAGACCGTATTTTTGGGCTGCTGCCTTGAGATGCGAGCCAAAGGGATTGGCTGGGTCGTTGATAAAGCGATGCAGGGTGCTGCCTACGCCGCCTTTACCTCCCCGTGAACTGCCATCAAGATAGATCGAGGATTCAAATTGGTAGGTGCCGTAGGTCTTGCCGCCGAGATCATCGCTTTTTTTCGGGCGCGAAATAGCCCCCACGGCGTAAGGATCCCAATCACGGCGGAAAACACCCGACTCATGAAACGCCGCCATCGGAAACTGAGGCACAAATTTGCTTTCATTGTGGTAACGCGACTTTTGGTAAATCTGCCCCGACCGTGTTTTGGGCGGAGTAGCAGGCTTATCTGGCGCCTCCGCGGGCGGCTTGGGCGCTGCCGGGTCAACTGCGGTGGCCTCACCGGGTTTTTCTTCTTCGGGTTTGGCTGAGTCGGGCAGGGGCCGCAAAGTGGCGGGCACGGCCATATATTGACTAAATTGCTCAGGGTTAACAGGTACTTCAGAACGGGCTTCATTCATGTAATCGCCCTGTTTGAACTCAGTTTCGGAATAGTCTTGAGAGGCATCGTAGGCAGACAGATCCGGTGGGGGTGCCTGCTGGGCCGGGCCCTCAAGAGAGACCGTACTGGCTGCAGAACCAGAGGGCCCTGGGCCTTTGACATTGTTTTTGTCCCCACCCCCGAAGAGGTTGGCAAACCAATTAAAAATTGCTTTAAAAATATCCGCAATCACCTGAAAAAAAGACCGGCTCTTTTTGGGGCCTCCCGCTTCAGTTGCGCCTTCTGCGCCCACTTCGGGGGGGGCTTTTTGCATCCGAATGCGCGGTCCACCTTCAGAGCTGGCGGCAACGGGTTGGTTTTGGGCCTGAAGTTCTTCACTAAAACGGGTGGCCGCAGGAGAGTCGAGTTGAGCGGCCATGGACTGAATTGAACGCAATTCGGGCTCGGAGAGGTATTGATCGCCTTGGCGATCACCCTGGGTTTGGGTAAATTCGCCCAATTTGGCCAAGATCTGACCGACGGCCTGTTTGTCTCGGGCGGTTAAACTGCTCGCAGCCAAACTGGTTTGCAAGGTCTGCATTTCTTGGGGGGTGACCTTGCGATCTGAAATGACACCACGTACTTGGCCGAGCATATCTTGACGGGGGGAATTGACCTGCATATACACGCTCTTTCTCTCAGAGGGAGTTGGGGCTTACTTAAAGCTTATTAATCTTAAGTATAGCCCCAATTGCCCAGATTCATGCTTGCCAAGCGCAGCAGGTCACTTCCAAGGCGCTAATAATCAGGCAGCAAGCGTCAGAGAGGCCTGTTCCAGGGCCTTGCCGAAGGCATTCAACTGGCCTTGCAGCTGGGCCTGTTCAGCCTCAGCCAAAACGCCTCTTTGCATCATTTCTGCATAGCGACCCAGGCTATAGCTGCCAACCAAATTGGCCCCCCACCAGGGCACCAAGCTGGCCAGGGTCTGCAAATTGGTTCGGCCGCCGTTGGGACCGGGGGCTGCACTGAGCAAAAGCACAGGTTTTTGGCCTAAAAATTTCATCTGAATGCGTGAGAGCCAGTCAATCACGTTTTTGAACACGGCCGGCATCGAACCATTGTGTTCTGGGGAGGCAATCAACAGGCCATCATGGGCCTGAATCAGAGCATATAGCGCCTCAATCTCTGGGGGGAATCCGTCCCGCTGTTGGCGCAGCGTGCTGTAAAGTGGGACATCGTCGTAAGCGGTGAGATCGAGCAGGGTAAAGGGCAAGCCGCTTAATTGGGCCGCATAAGCGACCAGGTCTTTGTTGATCGATTGGGGGCTGTTGCTGCCAGCCAGAGCGAGGATTTTCATGGGGTTTTCCTTTTTTTTGTGCCTTTGCGGCGTTGTTAATTCCATCCTAATCCCTGAACCCTATAAACAAAAGTATCTATTGTTTATAGGGTTGATAATAATTAGTTATACATACGGAAAAAGCAGCCTTACTTGGCTGCTTTTCGGGCTTTTAAATTAAATTAAGCAAAAGCGCGGGCTTCGGCTGCAAAGCGATTCTCTAAACCTGCGTGTGCCCCCGGAGAAGAGCGGAACCAAGAGGAGATTTTTGATTCTTTAAACTCCGCAATGGCTTTGCCGACCTCATTGGCGGTCAATGGGCGCCCAGTTTGGCGCTGCAGAGCGGCAATATGTTCAGCGGCACCGTCTGCGAGCCCCCCGACGTGGTTGGTGGTGCCCATGATCAGATCCTGAATGCGGGGATCTTCGCGTACTTCGGGACTCAACTCAGCTTTGTCCATAAAGCGCTGAATATTCTGGCCTTTGTCTTTGAGTGCAAAGGCCTCTTGGGCCATACCAAACTCTTTGTTGTTTTGGTTTGAAAGGTGGGCCCAGAGGGCATCAAACTCTTTGCTGGCCAAGCCGTGTTGATCGGCCACCGCTTTGAGTTGGGCCCCAAAGGGATTGCCCGGATCGTTGATAAAACGCGAAAGCGTGCTACCTGCCCCACCTTTGTTCTCGCGGGAGGAACCATCGGGATAGACCGAAGACTCAAATTGATAGGTGCCGTAGGTCTTGCCGCCGAGATCGTCGCTCTTTTTCGGGCGCGAAATGGCACCCACGGCATAGGGGTCGTTGGGTTTGCGATAGACGCCCGACTCGTGATACGCCGCCATCGCAAAACGGGGTACAAATTTGCTGTCATCGTGGTATTGCGAGCGCTGGTACATTTCCCCCGGCGCACCGGCAGTGGCGGGAGGCAGTCCGTCGGCCCCAGCGGGTGCCGCAGCGGGGGGGCTGAAATAGCGGTCAAATGAGCCTGTGTCGGTGCTCACTTCGGGGCGGGCATAGTCGTTCATATAATTGTCGGCCAAAGGCGGGGGCGGGGTTTGTGCTCCGGGGGAGGGCAGATTCACGCCATTGGGGTTAAAGTCGGCTTGAGCCCGGCTTTGGGCATTGTTTTTATCCCCCCCACCAAACAGATTGCCAATGGCTTTAAAAAAATTTTTAAAGCCATCTTTGAGCACCTGAAAAAAAGAGCGATTAGATTTGACATCGTTGTTTTGGGCAATATGTTCAGTGAGTTCGGTCGCAGGTGGCGAGTTTAAACTGGCTGCCAAATCTTGTATCGATTTCAGCTCATCATCGCTGAGCAGTTTCTCAGTGTCTCCCGTGGACTTAAATTCTTCGAGCTTGTCCAAAATCTGCCCCACAGCCGCTTTATCTTGGGCTGAGAGCGGGCTGCTATCAAGCGCTGAGCGCAATTCATTCATTTCTTGAGGGGTAATTTTGCGATCGGAAGTAACGGTGTTGATCTTACCCAAATAATCCTGACGTGCGCTGGGATTGACTTGCATGGAGAATCCTATCCTGTCTTGTTGATGGTTTGCGGGAAAGGGATGATAAAAAGTATATACCCGATTCAGGTAAACACGAAACATCAGGCCAGTCTGAATCAATGCGGTTGAGATTCACACTCAGAGAGGTTGTTATTCAAACCCCAATCAGGGTATAAAGGAGAGTAAGAAAATTATGAATACAGAAAACCGTCCCACCTTTCGACGTATCAAAGGCAGTACCTCTTACCTGGCATTGGAGCATTCCAATCTGGGTCTCTACGTCTATAAAAAACGCGGCGTCTTGATCGATTCGGGTTATACCGAAGAAGATGCCCTCTGGATTGCTGAATTGCTCGAAGGCGAAGCGATCCGGCTCGAAGCGATTATCAATACCCATGCCCACCCCGACAATAGCGGTGGCTCTTCTTACTTGAAAAAACGCATGGGCTGTAAGCTTTACGCCACTTCGATTCAACGCCCCTTTATCGAAAATCCCTCTCGTTCCAATTATTTGGCCATGGTTCAGGCTGTGGTTGACAAAGAAAAAGAAGAGAGTGAAAGCCAGCGCAAGCGGGCCCTGCTCAAAGCCGAAAATATGAAAAAAGAGGCAGCGCCTACCGAAGGCGAAGAGGCTGCGCCCGACAATGCCGAGGTCAACTCCGCTGAATCAGACAATCCTGAGAGTGGCGCTGAGGAACTCAAAGCAGAACCTGTTTTGGAATTCATTGAAAATGATCACAAGCGCTCGGTGATCAAGCCCAAACCCTGTCAGGTCGATGGCAATCTCGACCCGAAAAAGCCCTTCCTGATGTCTTCGGGCAAACAGCTTCAGATTGTCGATCTCTCGGGGCATGTCATGGGCATGTGTGGGGTGGTCACCCCCGACGATGTCTTTTTTATCGGCGACTCGCTTTATACCTTTGACGAACTCTCCGACAAACCCATTCCCTACCTGGAAAGCGTTGAACAATTCAAAAAAAGCCTGGACGTACTTTTGGCGACTGAATATTCCAATTTTGTGCCAACCCACGGCAAACCACTGGAGTTCAGCATCAATTCTGAAGTGCTCTTTCACAAGCGCCAGATCGAAATGATCGAAGAGGCCATTTTATTGCACTTGCAAATGCCCCGCACCCGTGAAGAATTGGTGGCGCTGATCTTTGCCACCTTCGGGATCGAACAGACCATTCCCAATTTTTACATGATGTCTTCGACGATTGTCTCGTTTTTAAACCACCTCAAACGGGACAGACGGGTTGCCATCATTCACGAAGATGGCAAAACCCGCTGGTTCACCAAGCAAAAATAACTAGCCTTTGACGCAAACGACCTGTTTGAGCGTGTGTACAATCTCCACCAAATCGCTTTGGGCCAACATGACTGCATCAATATCTTTGTATGCGGCGGGGGTTTCGTCGATCACCCCCACGTCCTTGCGGCATTCAATGCCCGCTGTGGCCTGCAGGTGATCGTCCAGACTAAAGCGCTGCCGGGCCTGGGTCCGTGACATTGTGCGTCCGGCCCCATGGCTGCAACTGTGAAAGCTTTCCGCTTGACCTTTGCCTTTGACAATAAACGAACGGGCCCCCATGCTGCCAGGAATAATCCCCAAATCGCCTTCGCGGGCGCGAATAGCCCCTTTGCGCGTGACCCAGATATTCGCGCCAAAATGGTGTTCCCGCGCAATATAATTGTGGTGACAATTGACCGCCTCGGTTTCGAGCTGAAAGGTTGGCAATAGATCGGACTCAGCCAAAACCGCGAGAATATTGGCCAGCATCACTTCGCGATTGGCAAAGGCATAGCCCTGGGCCCATTCTACGGCCTGGATATAGTCGTCAAAGAGCGGCACGCCTTCGGCCAAATAGGCCAAGTCGCGGTTGGGCAAATGAATAAACATCCGCTCCATCTCTTTGCGGGCCGCTTCGATAAAATAGCTGCCAATGCGGTTGCCAATCCCGCGCGAGCCACTGTGCAACATGATCCAAACCTGCTGTGATTCGTCGAGACAAATTTCAATAAAGTGATTGCCGCCGCCCAAACTGCCGACTTGCATCATCGGGTTTTTCTGGCGGGCCTCAATCTGGGGGTACTTCGCTAAAATCGTTTGGTATTTCGTGTCCAGTTCTTTCCAGGTGCGCTCTCCCCGGCGCGCGAAGCGCAAGAGGTTATTTTTTTTAAACGCTTGGGCCGTCCAGTCGCAATTGCCGACGGGCACCACCGATTCAATCGCGGCCCGCAAGGGCCCCAGATCGTCGGGCAAGTCGCTGGCTTTTAAGCTGGTGCGCACAGCCACCATGCCACAGCCAATATCCACACCCACTGCCGCGGGAATAATTGCACCCAGAGTAGGCAAGACACAGCCCACGGTGCTGCCTTTGCCCACATGGCAATCGGGCATGGCCGCGACATGTTTGTGAATAAAGGGCATACTTGCCGCTTCGCGCAATTGCTGTTCGGTGCTGGGGTCAAAAGGCACCCCGTGAACCCAGGCTTTAACGGGTTTTCCGTTTTGATTTTCGATAAAGAGATAGTTCTTGTCCATAAAAGGCCTCCGAAAACATTTTCGTTTGGCACAGAGAAAATTGCTGCTGGGCTGTATTCCACTATGGGGAAAAACTGCCCAAAAAGCAAGCGCTTTAAACTTCAAATGTTGATTGATGCTATAATTAATAAAAATGCATCTATTTCCGATTGGCTTTCAATCTTTTAAACAGGGGTGAACAGCATGAAAAAATTGATCCCATACCTCATTTTTAGCTTGGTCTGGCTTCATTCGCTGCCCATGCTGGCCAATCTGCAGCAAGCTCCCAGTCTTGCCGAAGAAGCCCCTGTGGGACTGTCTCAGCCCCTGGGGCTGGCGGTACTTGATCTCGAAGCCAATCAGGCCGATCCCGCTTTGACGGCGGCCCTGGGAGATCTGCTGCGGCTTCAGCTTTACGCCATGCCAGGCATTCGCATGATTGAACGGGTGCGCATGACCGATGTTTTAAAAGAACAAAACTTTCAACTCAGCCCCCACTGTGGCGACTCGTATACCTGCCTCAAAGAAGCGGGCCGAATCTTGGGCGTCAATCGGCTCGTAATTGGCACCGTCAACCGGGTCGGCAGCCTGTATTCGATTCATTTGCGCTTGGTTGATGTGCAAACCGCTGAACTGGCGGGCGTGGCCCTGGTGCAATGTGCCTGTGGCCCCGAAGAAATTTTAACCCGTACCAGCTTAGAGCTAAGTCACCAATTGGCTTTGGCCCTGTACAGCAAAATGCCCACGGGCAGTTTGCTGATCGACAGCCAGCCTTCCGGTGCAGAGGTCATTCTCAAAGACAAAAAGCTGGGTGTAACGCCTTTAAAACTGCCGAAAGTATTTGCCGGAGAACATGAAATTCTGATTCGCAAAGAAAATTACCTGCCCATCAGCCAAACAGTTCAGCTTTTACCGAATACCCCCCCCCAATCCCATCGCTTTGTTTTGACCCATGGCAAAGATGTGGGCTATCTCAGCCTCAATACAGTTCCGGCAGGGGCACATTTGAAAATTAACGGTCAGCCCCAGGGCCCAAGTCCC
The DNA here is from genome assembly GCA_044356335.1 of Candidatus Sericytochromatia bacterium. Lineage (GTDB taxonomy): Bacteria > Cyanobacteriota > Sericytochromatia > UBA7694 > UBA7694. The sequence continues at coordinate 2,662 of JBIKWL010000163.1, read as the reverse complement.
ATAAAACGATTGCCTCTGCCTGCTGGATTTCATCAATTGGAAGTGAGTCTGCCCGGCTACAAAACCCAGACCCAATCGCTGTTATTAGAAGCCGGCCAAGAAATGCCTGTGCAAACCATTTTGTTTTCGTCCCAACAGCCGGCCAAAGGCAGCGTTCATATTTCCGGCGAGTTTAAGGGGGCAGATGTCTGGATCAATCAAAAGAAGGTAGGCAAGGTGCCTCTGAGCCTGTCCCTCTCTCCGGGGCCTTACCAACTTGAACTCAAAAAGCAGGGTTACCAAACCTGGCAAGAAAACCTGCAAATCGAAAGTGAAAACACGCTTGAACTGCGGCCAGAGCTGCAAAGAGAAGAGCCCCATTGGGGGATTATGATTGGGGTTTTTTCAGGCCTATTACTTGTTCTTGTGGGTTCTCTTTTGCAAAGGGGGCCGGGCCAAGGCCTGCAAAGAGCGGATATGTATGTCACCCAGCAATAGATTGGCCTAAAAGCCAGATTCAAAGATTCACCATCAGGCCCTTTGGCTGCCTCACCAGATAACGCTTCTCACCCCGATCAAATGAGGTATAATGCCGGTATTCGGCTGCTGGAGGTCTCTGGTATGAACAAAAAACAGCACCAACTCCCGCTTGAAATTGACATTGCGTATGAGTCTCTGGCCCGTGAATTACATGGGGCTATCAACCGCATGTTTATTGGGTTGGCGATCATGCTTTTGGTGCAATACGTCTTTTTTGCCCACGATGCCTCTCAGCAGCAGGTGATCGTCTCTGCGGGTGTGGGGGCTGGTCTGGCCTTTTACGGGCTGGGGGTCTATGCCCTGCACCGTTTACATGGCCGCTTTCCACTCAAAATCAAATTGGAAGCCAGCGGGTTGACCCTGACCTATAAACGCAATCTGGATTGGCTTTTTTCGCGTTTTCCCACCCACCGTCTGCGCGAGCGGGTTTTGCCCCTGAATGAAATTCAAACCATCCAAGCCGGAGGGGAACCCTTCAGTTTTTGGTTGCATCAGGTCAGGTGGACCCCCACTTGGCAGGTGATCACCCAAAAAGGGGAAAAATTGAGTATCTGGCTCGAAGAGGCTTTGGACCTGGAGAAACTCGTCAAACAGGCCAAAAATACTGACCTGAGCGTGAGTGAAAAATAGAGAAGCTGGGCCTATCAGGGTTTTTCTGGCCAGCTTAAATCCAAGGTATGGCCTGTCGCACCACGCAAATCCACACTGATCTCCCCAGCAAGTTGAATCCCCTCTGCCGGTGAAGAAGCGGGTGTTGGCAGCAGATTGATCGGCAAAGGAGATGCTGGCAAAGTGTTCGGAATTTTGTCACTGCTGCGCAGCCCTCCCTGGGTGTCTAAGGGAATGCCCCGATCTGACACCCATCCATCAGAGATCAGGTTTTCGAGACGGAATTGGTATGGGGGAGCGACTTGAACTGCTTGAATGTGAACCAAATTATCCACAACTTGGGCCGTCTGTAACAGCGTCTCTTGTTTGTACAGTTTAAAGATCGCCCCATCGCGCAGAAGTATCTCTTGCGCTTTGGCATTGACCACACGCAGGGTCAAACGGGGCCCGGTCGCTTGAGCGGGGCTGACCGCAACAGGCGCAGAGGGATTACAGGCAGAAAACAGGCAGGCCGCCAAGACCCAGGTCTTTTTAAAAAACAACATCATCCGATTCCTTTCTCAGCAATGATCTAGAACCAGAAACAAGAGCCTTACCTGTTTGGTTTATGGAAATTCTCAATTTAGAGAAATAATCCAGTTAGCCCAATTCAATCGTCTAGAGAACAGAGCCATTGTGTTCTGACTTGTTATCATTTTACAGGTCTTTGTTCCAATCATAAAGGTGGAAAAATACATCTGAAGCTTTTTCAGCTAAGAATCAGGCCTGAATCCCATCTTGTTAAGATTTAGCTTGACAAACATTTTTAATTGAGTTAACTTAAAACAATGAATTCTCTAAAATGAGAAATTAATCCATTCAACAAATCAAACGATCAATGAGGTTTTAAAATGTCTAAATTTATGTTGCGTCTCACGGCTGCCGCGTTAAGCGCCACCCTGCTCATCAGTTGTACTTCTGCCGCTACTTTGCCCAATGTGGGCAATCAAGTCAAAAGCAGCACTGTCACCACTGTCAGTGCCGATCAGATTAAAAGCCTGTACAGCAAAATCAATGACGACGACACCTTTTCCGATAGCCTGGACAAAGATGCCAAAGCCGCCTTAAAAGCCCAAGGCATTGCTCTGGCCGATAGCGAACAGGTCAAGGTTTTAAAGCTGCAAAACAAAATTTTTATGGTACTCGATGATCGCAATTTAAAAACCTTCCACAGCGATTTGCTCACTCAAACAGAAGCCGATAAAAGTGACTTACAAAAACAACTCGACGCCGTTCGGGCCAAAGCCAACAGTGATCCTGGCTTTAAAGCCAAATTGCTCTCAGATACCTCTGGCACCCTGAAAGCAGAAGGCGTGAGCGATCTGGTGACCGACATGATCCAAGTCGTCGATTCACAGCCCAATACCAGCCTTTTGTTGGTGGCTGGACCCGGCGTTGAGATCAACCGGGGAGTGGCCGCTGACGTCATTAAAACCCTTATTCGATCCTTTTTCCAGACTGGGGCTAATATCCTCAGCGACGTTCTTGATAGAGC
>JBIKWL010000043.1:0-38594 GCA_044356335.1 Candidatus Sericytochromatia bacterium | reverse complement strand
TGGGGCATTGGAGCGCAGAATCGCCCGGTATTGCTCTTGTTGGGGGGCGGGCAATTGGCGGTAGGCACTTTCAGCGGCTTCGGCTTTTTGAATCTCTTTGGCGACGGCCTCGGCCAATAGTTTTTTGGCTCCGTCAATATCCCCATCGCGGGCCATGGCACGGGCGATGCGGGCAGCGCTGCCCACGGCGAGTCCGCCGCGCTCGACAGCCAGGTTGTACCCGGTTTCGATATCATCAGAGACGCGGTTTTGCAATTCCTCAAGCGCCAATTCAAGTTCGGCTTTGTGGTGTTTGAACAGCTCAATTGGGTTGCTCTGGCGGCGCAATTCTTGCCAAGCCGAGCGCGATTCATCGGCTTGATTGCCGGTCTCGACCACTTTTTCGACAGCGGCGGCCAGTGCGGCTGTGGCGGAGGCCGCAGAGGCGTGGGGATTGAGTACGTAGGCCTGGTAAATGCTGATCGCCTCTTTGCGCACCAGGGCCAAAGCGGCTGTTTTGTCTTTCTCAGGCAGGCTGCTGGCCGTTTTGAGGGCAGCCAGTAGATTCTCTGCACTGGCGCCAGGGGTGTGTTGGGGCAGGGTCGCAGCTGCGCTGAGATAGGTGGCCAGCGCCTGTTTTTTTAAGCTGTCTGAATTCGGGTTCTGGGCCAAAAGTGCATCCATGGCTTTGACGTTTTCGGCCTGTTGCGTTTGCAGGGCGCGGATATTGGCAACGGTCCCGGCAGTCAGGGCATCGAGGCGGGCATTGTTGACCCATTCAGGCCCACCCGGCATACCCAGCGGGCCCGTTTCATAATCTGAGATCTTGTCTTTGAGCTCTTTTTGACGGGCCAGAAGTTTGTCCCGCTCAGCGCCGGGAGGCAGGTCTTTGAGCTGGGTTTGAATGCCACTTAATTCAGCCTTTTGCTCGCCATAATGGCGCTCGACGTCGCTGTTGACACTGCTTTCGAGCTGGGCCTGACCTTGGCTGCGATCCAATTCGCGCTGTTGCAATTGGGCCCGGCTCTGTAAAAAGCTGCCATTTTCGGCGCCCCAGGCACCTTTGTCGTGCATCACAGCTCCGAGTAAACTGTGGAGCGACACGGCAGCCGCTTCTTCGCTGCGAGCCAGACTCTGTGCTGGATTTGAGCTTGGTGGCAGGCCCAGTGCTTCAGCCAAGGCTTTGGCACGCAGCACGGCAAAATTGCTGCTGGGGGTGACATTGCCTGCCTGGGCCTGGGCTTCGCCGTCGCGCATCTCCTGCATGGCCGCAGCGAGGTCTTTTTGGGCATCGACCCATTTTTGGTTCTGACCCGGTGTTTTGGCGTCGGTGTATTTGGCAATGGTTGCTTCAGCAGCAGAGATGCGCTGGAGCAGGTCCATGCGGCCAAATTGTTGGTAGTGTGAATTGTCCTGGCGGCTTTTGGCTTCTGCCAGCACAGCCTCTTGGCCCTCTTGGCCATATTGTGCGGCCTCCATATGCAAGTCCCGTGAGGCTTTGCTTGCTTTTTCGACTTTGGCTTGCTGAGCTGGGCTGCCGCCGCCAATGGGATTATTGAGCTGAATATCTGCGGCATAGGTGGCTTGGAGCTGGGCCACGTTTTTGCCGTATTGGCTCAAGAGCTTTACTTCGGCCGGTGCGGTTGGGCTGCCGAGGGGATCTTGGCTGAAGGTTTCGTGTTGCTCGGCTTCGAGGGCCTCCAATTCAGAGCTGAGGGCGGCCCGGCGGGCATCATGTTCGGGCAAGCTCTTACTTGGCTTGGGCAGGCCTTTGAGTTCTGTCTGCAATTTGGCGATGCGATCTGCCAGGTGTTTTTGCTGATCAACGCTGTCCATCACGGGTTTAAGCAGATCGCGGGTGCTTTGCAGTACCTCTTGGCGCTGGTCAATCACGCTTTGGTTGGCTTGCCATTCGGGCAGCATTTTTTCGGCTTCAGCCACGAGCTGTTGGGCGCTGTCGATCATGCCCGTGGGCAGAGCCTCGGCGGTCAAGGCTCCCCCTTGCAGAACCACGGCCTGTTTGCCACTTTGGGCTTCCACACTGGCCGCATCCAAGAGCGCATGGGCCGCTTTTTCGCGCATACCGAGCGGGGCTTCGGCCCCGCCATTGACTTCGACCCGGTAGACCCGCACCTCTTTCATGGCCATTGCGGTTTGCTGGGCGGTGGCCATGGCCTTTTCACTTTTGGCTTTTTGGCTGGTGGCTTGGCTGCGCAGGCTATCTAACTGTTTTTGCTCAGCGGGGGTCAGGCTGGGTTTGGCTTTGAGGGCCTGCATGGCCTGATCGGTGGCCTGCCACTCACCCAGCGCTTTGTCTGCGGCTTTGCGGGTGTCGCGCACGGCCCCGGCATTGTGTTTTTCCCATTTTTGGCTGGCATTGCCTTTGATTTCATCCAGTGTCAAATTGGCGGTTTTGACCTGATCGGGGGTCATCAAGCCGGCTTTTTGGCGGGCGGCGTTGACGGCTTTGCCAAAGCTGACGGCATAGAGCAGGGGCTGAAAGAGCGATTGGTGCTGCTGGTCGAAATCTTGCAGCAATAGGCCCAGACCAGCAGGGGGGGTACCTGTCTCTTGCCATTTTGCCAGGCTTTCGGCGTTTAAACCGTATTTTTCGCGTACGGCGGTGGGGATTTTTTGGTTGATCTCTTTTTCGAGCGTCTTGAGGGTAAAGGCCTCTGCTCCTGTGCTGGGGAGGGGGGGCTGAGACAGGGGCTGGGGTTGCTGCTTGGGCGGCAGAGCCCAAAAGCGCAGCAGAAGCCGGAGCGGGGTTGTCGCGAATTTGCAAGAGTACCCCTTGGGCAGAGCTTTGCAGGTCTTTGGCCACGGCTTGGTGGCCGGGGCTTTGCAGGGCCTGAAAATGGCGTTTGAGGGCATTGAGCAGGGTTGTTTTGTCGAGCCGCAAAGTGGGGATTTCGATCGCTTCTTGGCCGATTCGAATCAGCAGGGTGCTTTCGGGTTTGAGTTTTTCGACCTTACTCACTTCTTTTAAAATTTGGCCGCTGAGCTTGTCAAAATCCAGCTGATTGGCGTCGATACTGGCGGCTTCTAAGTTTTGGCCGCTGGCACTGAGCTGATCTTGGGTGAAGTCTTTGAGATCGAGTTCAATCGCAGGTCCTGCGAGAGGGGCTGGAACTGCAGGGCTGGCTGCATTTTGACCATTGGGTCCATGTGGAGGGGCTGTCAGGGGCTGTGCTTGTTGGGGAGAATTGGGGAGTCCTTGTAACATCTGTGTTTCCTCTAGCAATGGGGTGATCGTGTTTTGGCTCAGAAAATGGGCTCAGAGAACCAGAACCATCTTAATGTACCCAGTGGGCTAAAATTGTAAACAAATATTAAGCAGTTTGGTGCCGAATTAAACTTAGCCGCCGTATTTGCCGTATTGGGCCGCAGGCGAACTTTGGTATTCTTTGGAGTTCAAGCGGGTCTTGTCCAGATCCGCCTGTTTTTGGGCTTGGAATTGCTCCAGAGCCTGCACAAAACTCAGCTTAAACTCCCGTTTTAAGTGCGTTGCCATTTTGACAACCAATAACTCCAGCGCTGCCAGGGCCTGTTTAAAGACCTCCGAAGGGGTTTCATTGGCGGCCAGAATTTGGTTTTTGATTGTGGGCAAATCGGTATGGCTGAAATAGAGGAAACGTTCTTGGAGTAAATTTTGCTCCTGGGCCGCGAGGGCTTCCCAGAGGCCAGGGGGGCAAGCCACCTGCGCAAATTCCTGAAAGCGGTCTTTGCGGGAGAGGCCCTGCAGCACTTTTTGCTCTTCGGTAGAGGCCTGAGAGGTATTGGCGTTGGTGAGCCAATCGGGCAATTCAACGGGATCTTCGCCCAGCATTTTGCTGCCCCGTTGCTTGTCTGCGATTTGGGCCTGTTTTTTGAGCATATCCGCCAAAGGATCGCTCTTGTCTTCAATCAGGTATTCTTGGCCTGTTTTGACAATGATCTCTTTGCCGGATTTATGGGCCCGCCACTTTTCCAGCCACTCTCCCCCTTCCCAGAGCCCAGATTTTTGCATCAGGGTCTGAAACTCGCCCCAATACTCCTCTTTCCAGCCATTCATTTTAAGCATCATGCGCTTCATCTGGCTGGCCAGACGTTTGGACAAGAGCTGGGCTTTGTCAGCACTGAGCCTTTGGCTGTAAAGCTTTTCCAGCCGAGAACCAAAATCCCCTTCATTGGCCTGGGCATTTTTGAGCATGTTCAACAGCGACTGAGCCTGAAAACTCAAGACCACGGCTGCTTTTTCGTCGGGGTTGCGGGCGCCCGAGATCAACCCCGAAATCTCCTGAGAAACCGAGCGGGTGGCTTGTTGGGCAGCCAGTTTTTGGCTGATTTGAGCGGGGCTGCGGGTGGCGGGGGTCTGGGCTTTGTTTTCGGCCTGGGCCTTTTCCCAGGCGGCTTTTTCGACTTCGAAGGCCTGTTTGCGCAAGTGGTAGAGGTGGGCCAATTGCCCGGCGGGATTGCCCAATACCTGGCCTTTGCTAAAAACCAAAACCCGCTGAATGATGGGCAAGTATTGCTCGCCAAAGGGCAGAACAAAGTTGCGGATCAGTTTTTCACTCAGCGGAAAGGTGGTTGGGCGCGGTTTGCCTGTTTCGGTATCGGTGCGGGTATACGAGATCGAATTTTTATCGCTGCGGGTGATTGCCAGCAAAACCTCAGTCAGGGCCTGTTCAAGCGGCCTTTCCTGGTTTTTTTTCTCTGTGGGATTCTCTGTGCCATAACTTTCGGTCAGGCTGTCCATCACAATTTGGTAATCGGGGGTGCCGCTCAAGGCTCGGTTATTCAGGACAGAATAGGCTTTTGCCACAGATTCGGAATCAGAGACAGCCTGGTAAAAAACCGCGCAGAGTGTCAGCAGTTTGGCGCGCTGGGCATTGCGAAAGGCCAGCAGCAGCTCTTCCAATTTCTTTTTTTCCAGAGTTGGCAAGTTGTTGGGCAGGGATTTGCCTTTGAGTCCTTGGTTTAATAACAAGGCCTGTTTTTCCAGGGCAGAAACTTCAAATACTTTAAATTTTGGCGCTTCGGTTGGAGACATAAAATATATACACCCATCTGAATAAAGCAAAGGGAATTTGCTTGAATCTAGCTTTTTACTTGAATACAGATGATTGTAGCAAAATCAGGGGCGGTGGCGAAAGTTCTGAAGCCGCTTCAAAAACAGCCAGCCCCCTCCCAGCACCAGGCCCAGGGAGGCCAAAGCGAGCAAGAACATCAGCGCGTGCAAGGCTTAATCCCCAGCGGCTTCGGCAAAAATGGTGGCAAAATCAATCACCAGCGCCTGTTTGAGTACTGTGACACTGACTTGGCTGTCTGAGGTATAGGTCTGGGGCCGCTGGTATTTTCCCTCTGCATTTAAAACAAAGACCATGATGGTTTCTTCATGGGGATGCACCACCCAATATTCTTTGACCCCAAAGCGCTCATAAAGATTGAGTTTTTTGACATAATCCATGGCTGCACTTCCGGGAGAGACCACTTCAATAATCCAATCAGGACTGCCTTGGCAACCCCGCCCGGTTAGTTTGAGGGGATCACAGACCACCAGAATATCTGGTTGCACAACCGTGGTTTCTTCTGCTTGCTCAGACAATTTCAGGCAGACATCCAAAGGGGCTGTGTAGACCTGACATGTTTGCCCGCGTAAGAAGGCGTAAATTTGAAAAAAGAGCGCACCCTGGACAGCTTGATGAAGCCTTGATGGGGCTGGACTCATCGCTTGAATGCCACCTTCTTTGGCGTAGGCTGTCCCTTCGATAATTTCCCAGCGTTCGCTGTCGGGCCAGCTCAAATAATCTTGATAGGTATAAAACGCGTTGCTGCGCGTGGCAGGCAGCCCCATGGCGTTCACCCCTTTTGTGTTTGTCTCCTTTTATCATCTATCAGCCATTTCTGCCTGTCAATGCCTCCACTCTGAGCTTCGCTGTGCATTTGTTACAATGGAGTCTAAGAAACAACAGAGCAAGACTTTATATGCAACAAAAAAACAATCCCCTGCACGGCATTACTTTGGAGCGTCTTTTAACCGAATTGGTGGAGCAATTTGGTTGGGAAAAATTGGGCCAGTGGATCGACATCCGCTGTTTTCAAAACAACCCAAGTATCAAATCGAGCTTGACCTTTTTGCGCAAAACCCCCTGGGCCCGCAGCAAGGTTGAAGCACTTTACCTTGAAACCCGCCCCGATTCCGAAACTTAATCAGGAGAATCGTATATGCGCTTTTTGAAGTTGTTATTCGCCTCTCATATTGCTTTTGGGCTCGTGCTTGGGCCTGTCTTTGCCGCAGAAAAAGATCCCTTTGTCCTGATGAATAGCGAGCAATTGGGAACTTTGAAACTGGGAACGCCCCTGTCTCAGCTCAAATTGCCTGCCGGCTGTGGTAGCCCCCAAAAAGACGAGGAAACCTTCTGGGGGGCTGACGGTGCTTTGCACCAGGATTGGGTCTATAAGGCCTGTGGGCTTGAATTGGGTCTGGTGCGTGAAAAAAACACAGACCCCCAACACCTTTTCGCGCTCACACTCAGGGCTCCCAGCCGCCTCAAGACCTTGCGTGGGATTGGCATCGGCAGCACGGCCCAGGCCGTACTCAAGGCCTATGCCGCAGAATACAATCCCGCAGAGAGCCAAAAGGGTAAGACGATAGTTGCTGGAACCGTTTATGGCGGGCTGATCTTTATGCTTAAACAGGGCAAAGTCACTGAAATTCTTTGGGGGGCCTGGGCTGAGTGAGTCTTGCTCTGGTAGATATTGGCCTCAATCTGGCCCACAAGCGCTTTGATGCCGACCGCGAAGCTGTGCTGGCGCGGGCCTTGGCTGCCGGTGTGCAACAAATGGTGCTGACGGGCACCTGTGCCCGCAGCAGCAGTACTGCCGCTGATTACGCTGTTTTACATCCGGGGGTGCTCTATAGCACTGCGGGCATTCATCCCCACGATGCTGAGCGGGCCACTCCCCAAGACTTACAGACCCTGCGCAGCTTAGCCATGCGGCCCGAAGTGGTGGCGATTGGGGAGTGTGGCTTGGACTTTAACCGCGATTTTTCGCCCCGCGATGTGCAACAGCGGGTCTTTGCCGAACAGGTCAAGCTGGCCTGTGAGTTGCAAATGCCGCTGTTTTTACACGAGCGCGAAGCGCAAGCGGCTTTGCTGGCGGTGCTCGACAGCTTTGGGGCGCAATTGCCCCCCGTCGTGGTGCATTGTTTTACCGGCAGCGAAGCCGAGTTGTCGGTCTATTTGCGGCGGGGGTATTTTATTGGCATCACAGGCTGGATCTGTGATGAGCGCAGGGGCCAGCATTTGCTCGAGATTGTCAGCCAGATTCCACTTGCGCGCCTGATGCTCGAAACCGATGCCCCTTTTCTCACGCCCCGCGATCTGCGTCCCAAACCCAAAAGCGGGCGCAACGAGCCCGCCTATTTGGCGCATATTTTGCAGACGGTGGCGCAGGCCTATGGACGCAGTGCCGAAGACGTGGCTGCCGCGACCACGGCCACCGCAACAGCCTTTTTTAAGTTGCCATTTTAAAGGACGCTCTGGGAATTCCCATCCACTTTGCCTTGGTTGTTGGCGAGTTTTCGAGCCATTACAACCAAGGACAGCATCGATAGGGGATTGGGAGTACTGCCCTTTAGGGTATGAAAAGAGCGACAGCTCTGTGAGCTCTCATCAGAATGTTGGGGTTGAGTGAACTTGACATTCAGAGTTAGAGACCACAATAAAATCCAGAGTGTATTCTTGTGTATGATATAATAAAATATTATGGAATACGTAAAAGCTATGTTGTCGCCAGACGTAAGCCCTTCGGGCAACGCCTGCCGCATCTTCCCACTCAAACACCTCACTCACTTTCAGCATGAACAAATCTGGTCAGCTCGTCTGGAAGCAGGTAAAGTATGGAACCAATGCCGTGACATTCATCTTGAGGCGCGTACTTCGATCCTTCGACGCGCTCTGGGCGACGCTGTTCTCAGTACGCGTACAGGCCAACACTGGCCCAATCGTACAGATTTGCAGAAGGCGACAAAAGGGCTTTACGCCATGCACAGCCAAAGTGTACAGATGATTTGCCACACATTTCTTCAGAATGTCGACACTACTCGGGAATTGCGCAAATCTGGGGTCAAAATCCGCTACCCTTACAAAACCAAGCACACTTATACCCTGATGTGGCCTGCTCAGGCTGTCAAAGTCAAGGATAATCGGGTGATTTTGCCAATGGGTAGAGGCCGAGAATCCTTGGTGTTGAAACTCAAATTGCCAGAGGGAGCAGGAGCTTGCAAACTGGTCTTTAAAGATGGTTATGAACTTCATGTGACCTACCATGAGGAAGGTGCTCAGGAGTCAGCAGGAACTCGCAAAGCCTGTGTCGACCTGGGTGAAATCCATCAAGCCGCAGTGAGTACCGATTCAGGCCACGCCATTGTGGTTTCAGGCCGAGGGATTCGCACCTTGAAGCGGCAAAGGTCAAAAGCCTTGGGAGAAATTGCTCAAAAGCGCAGTCGCTGTAAAAAGGGTTCCAAGCGTTATCGTAAGCTACAAAAGGCCAGACGAGCGGCAGCCGTCGGCGAGTTTACGAGCCAAACGGATGGCGACAGCATAGATAAAATAAGCAAGCGGTATCAGCAGCGCATCCGAGATTTGCGCCACAAAGGCACACGCAAAGTCATCAATTTCTGCATTGAACAGCAAGTCGGGAGCCTGTTTGTGGGTAATCCTCGCGGTGTTAGGGAAAAGAAGTCAGGTAGAAAACACAACCAACGGATGTCGAATCGGGAATTCGGGAGGGACACCCAGTATCTCAAAGAGAAGTCAATAAAAGCGGGCATTCAATGTTTCAGCAATGCTGTCCTCGGTTGTAAGGCTCATAAATTCGCCAACAACCGAGGCTCTGGTTCTGAAAGGGGAACTTCAAGCCAGTGTCCAGAATGTTCGCATCGTCAAAAGCCCAAGGGCAGGCAATGGAATTGTCGCAAATGTGGATTTTTTGGACACAGAGATGTAGTCGGAAGCGTCAACATGCACCCCATTGCTTTCAATTCAAAGATAGGGTTTCCCCAGAAAATTACGTATACCCAAGGGCACTCACGTCTACGACCCGGCTATCTCAGCCGGAGACGTAGTAGTAGCCTGGACACGGGCCAAAGTTGCCTCAAGCGTTGGCGAGGACACAAGCCATACGCAGGAGGACAGCAGAGTTGTCTAAGGAAGTCTGAGCATCAGCCGCCCACTTGTGGGGTCTCGCAAGAGACAGGTCATCGCTCAGAAGTTGCTTAGAAGCCCATCCCGTTCACGGGATTGGGAGTGTCACAACGCTGTTTTAGCGCTTGGCTTTGCCCGGTTGCAGGCCATGCATTTTGCGAATATGTGGCGTGAGCTTGTTTTTGAGCACGAGTTCGCCGCAAATCTGGCAGGCCTGGTATTTGTGAATCGTGTGGCTGTCGCGGTGCTGGTTGAGCAGGTGTTTTTCGACATTGGCCCTTTGAATTGCGGATTTGCAAAAGGGGCATTTAAAGTCTGGCAAAGGGGCTTGTGTCATGATGGGCTTTCTAAAAGTGAGATCGAACCCCAGCAGCTTAACAGATTCTGCTCATTTCAGCGCTCAGTTTAAACAAAGCGGTCTGTAAAGCGAATGAGCTTGCCCAGGGCGCTCTGGGGCTTGGTTTGCATCTCATGAATCAGCCCTGGCCAGCCGCTTTTTTGGAGCTTGGCGGCCATTTTGCGGTAGCCTTCGCCATAGATCGGGTTGGGGTCTTGGGCCAGGCGCTGATGCAAGACCCCTGCGAGCGGGGTGCCATCGTTTTGGTAGACCAAAGCGGTGGCCAGATTGCAAAAGCCCTCGATCTCTCTTTCGCCCCAGACGTCGTTGAGCTGTTTTTCGTTGAGCCAGACATGCAAGAGTTCATGGGCCAGCACCCCCATAAACTGCAGGCGGGGCAGGCCATAGAGAATAAAAATACTGTGTTCTTGCAATTTGCCTTGGCCCGGCACTTCGCGAATCAGGGTTTTGGTAAAACCGTGGCTATTGGCATTGCGCCCGACGCCCAGGCGCTTTTGCAAGGTACGCTGATCGGCCAAACTGACGGCGATGTATTGGGGGATATAGTCAAAACCCACGGCCTGCAGCTGTTGTAGCACTCCTTGGCGGGCATGTTCGATCTGGTCCGGGGTGGTGATTTCGGTCATTTGGCAGATGCCGCAGACAATCCGGCCATCGCCGTATTTGACACCGCCCTGGGAGGTCTTCTCGGAGATCAGCCGGGCACAGACATGGCATTGCAGCGTGGGCAGCCCGCCGTGGTGGGGATGCAATTTGTGTCCCCAGAGATCCTGGAGAAATTGTCCGACAATCGGTTGGGCACAGCCATCGCAGCGGGGGGCTTTGTGTTCGGCATAACAGGCCGTGTGGTAGACGTGCCCTTCGGGATCGCGGGTATATTGGCCCGTTAACTCACCCCCGCAGACGTCACACTGTTCTTGGTAATGCGCCTGATAACAGGCCTCGTGGAGTTTTTTGCCGTCCAGGGTCAGCCACGTGGCGCCGAGGGGTTTTTGGCAATGGGCACAATTGAGTTTAAAGCGCTGCTGGCTGCAATGGGGGTGGTAGAGTTTGTTGTCTTTGAGGCGGTATTCTTCGCCCAAGGGGGCTTGACAATGATTGCAGCAAAAACAAGCGGGATGAAACAAAAGCGCTTCAGCGCGCACATATTGTTTGCCCAGCGGGGCCTGGCAGCGATTGCAGCGTTTAACTGGGGGCACAGATCTTTCCTAACCGTAATTTGCCTGATCATAACAGAGTTTGCGGTTTTTTTGCCAGTTTTTCGGGCCTAAATATTGGCCAGATTGGATTTGAATTACGGGGGCTTGGGTATAATAAAAAAAAGTACAGTTTTTATTTTCTTTAAGGGATCAAACAAAGCGCATCTAAGCGGCGCTTTGGGGCGAAAAATGAGAGACATACAGACCATTCAGGCCGATATGAAGGCCACGCGTGAGCAAAATTTGGCTTTGGCCAAAGAGTGTACCCTGGTGGCCCAGGGCTTTTTGCTTGAGGCCCAGCGCCAAGGCTTTGCCGATCCCAAGCAGCTCAAACAGGCCGCCCATTATTTTCTCAAGGCCCTCGAACGCCACCACCGCCACCTCGAGGCCTATTTGGGGCTGGCCTTTCTCTCGGCCTTGCTCAACCAATACGACAAAGCCAAACAATTGCTCGAACAGGCCAAAGCGATTAATCCCGACGACAAGCGTATTGCGCCCTTGGAGCATGAAGTGGCCCGTTTGATTGAAATTGGCGTTGACCCACGCGCCGAAGCCCGGGCGATGATGGCGCGCTTAAAAAAGAAACGCGAAGCAGCCAAGACCGAACGCGAAATGCCGCTTTCCAAGGTGGGCAGCCTGCGCTCGCAATACGAAGACGAAGATGCTCTGCTGGAACGCTTTAAAAAACGGCGTGAGCAGAGCGATGTGGCGATCAGTGGGCTTGAAAGTGTCAGATTGCTGTTTGATACTTCCGAGCAAGCGGCTGATTGTGACGACGACCAAGATTATGAAGATTATGATGATGAAGATGCTGACAATCTGGATGAAACAGGGGACGACGCGCTTCCTCTGCAACCTGAGGACTTGTCTGAATTTTCGGCCGAATTTGAAATGATAGATTTTGATGGAGAGGATGATTAACAGGATGCGGATTGAAGGCAGCCGACTGATAACAGATCAAAACAGCCTGGTTAAAAATGACCAAAACCAGGTAACCGGGGTCAAAACTCCCCAGGGCAAAGAAGTGGCGGTCACCGATGCCAGCCAATTGCCCGATCAAGTCGCCAAAGGCGATTTATTTGTCAAAGTCGGCAATCAGGTGGTGCAACTCACCCTGAGTGAACCGGCCTCCCGTGCCGAATTACTGGATGCGCTCTACCAGGCTATTGGCGAAGTGCCTCCCGAAGAAATGCAGCTCAAAGAGGGGCTGATCAACACCTACCTCAATGCCGCCAAAGGCCAGGGCAATGTGCCCACTGGCAGCGCCTTGGCCACCCGTGTGGCTGAACTTGAGCAGAAACTGGCTCCCCCCACCCCCTCACCGAACGGTCTGCCGGGCGGAGTCGAGACAGCCCAAGGGAGTGAGCACCCGCCCAAAACCGAAGAGCATGCGCCTCCCCCCCGAAATCCTTTGAGCGAGGCTTTCACCAAATACTTGGCGGCGCACCATCCTGGTTTGCGGGTCGAAATGGCCCATATTGAACATGCCTTGCACGATATCCACACCGGCCTCCACGATCCCAAACAGGCAGGCAAGCTCGTGGAAGGGCTGGGGCAGTTGATTATCTCGATGGAACATTCAGGGGAACATTTTCCTCAGATCAAAGAGGCCCTTGAGCACAGCCTTCAGCCCATGCTTGCCAAAATGGACGGTAACCCCAAAACCAAGGCCCTCAAGAGTATTATTGAAAAAACCTTCTTCGATCCCAAAAGTGCGGCAGATTCCATGGGCCGGATCAAACATTTGGCGGTCTTGCTCAATGGCAACGCTGAGCTCAAAGACATGCGTGCCGTGTTTGAAGTACTCAATACCTATGGCGGTGAGATCAAGGCGCTGCTGCCTGAAAATACCCGTCAGGCCATCGAAAAACTGGAACTGCGTTTTGGCGCTGAATTGCCCAAGATCGTCAAAAGTTTCTTGCCAATGATGGAAAACGCCGACTTTTCCAAAGCGGTACTCAAATTTGTCTTTGCCTCAGACAATATTGGCCGCACAGCAGCAGTCATGAACTTTATGAACGCTGTGGGCAAAACGGTGCTCAAGGACAATCAGAGCTTTAATGCCGTGGCCAAATTTCTCAAGATGGACACCTACGAAGAGGCGGCCTGGGGCAAGGCCTTAAAATCTTCTGCTTCCCCCTCGGAGCGGGGTGCCGCTATGGTGGAATTGGCCAAAATCTACCAGATGAAAGCCGCCCAATTTGCGCTTGAAAGTGGCTCGCTGCAAATGTCTGAAGAGACGTTTGCGCGCATGGGCATTGCCAAACCGGCGGGCAAAACCGGCGAGGAAGCGGCTGCGCTAATGCAAAAAGACGCGCAAAAACTGATGGCTGCGATGGGTCTCAACGAGCCCGAGGCCTTCTTGGCGATGATGAAAAAATTTGACGGCGACGCGACCCAAGCCGGTCTGGACATTCCCAGTCGGATGGCGGCGGAAGTGGCAGATACCATGGGCAAAATTGGCGCTACAACGTCCAAAGAGGCGATTGACCTAATGGGAGCCCTCGGGGCCAAAAATGGCGAAGAGGCAGTTAAGTTCATCGAAGAACTGGGCCTCAAAGGTCAGCCGGCAAGCGAGACCCTGGCGCTCTTAAAACAATTTGCGCCCAAAAAAGCCGAAGAAATTCTGCACCTGATGCACGAGCTCAAAACCCCCGATCTCAAAGAGACCTTGGCGAAAATCAAGGACTTGGGTGTGAGCAATGGCGAAGATGCCGCCAAGATTCTCAAGACCCTGGGGGTCGAGAGTGTCGAAGATGCAGGCCAAGTGATGAAAAAATTGGGTGCGTCTTCGCTTGAAGAAGCCGCAGAGCTGATGACACAACTCGGGGCCAAAACCCCCGATGAAGCCGTTGCCATGATTAAAAAACTGGCTCCCAATATGCCCAAAGCCCAATTGCTCAAAGCCTTACAAGAGCTCAATGTCGATGGCAAAGGCGCTTTGCGCCTGATGGAAAAAATGGGCTCCACCGACCTTGCGCCGGTTCATGGTCTGTTCAAACAATTGGGGGTCAAAACGGCTGATGAAGCGGTGGAGCAATTCCAAAAATTGCAGTCGATGGGTGACTTTAAAGGCAAAGCGATCACCAATGCCAACGAAGCCAGTCAATTTCTGGCCAGCAAAGGCATCAACAAACCCGAAGACCTCGCCAAAGCCCTGGGGGGTATCAGCGCTTCGGATGCTGTTTCGGTGATGAAACGGCTGGGTGCGAAAAATATCATGGCGGCTGAAGAGGCCCTCAAAGCCTTGGAGCCCTTTGGCATCAAAAATGGCAACGATGCCGTCAAGCTGATCGAGCAGCTCAAGGTTGGCGATGCCCGCGAAGCCGCAGAGATGATGCAAAAACTGGGGGCCTCCAGTGCCGACGACGTCGGGGCGCTCTTGGCCAAGCTGGGCCTGACAGACAATCCCAAACCCGCTGAAGCCGCGGTTGAAATGCTCGGTAAACTCAAAGCCACAGGCATGAAAGCCGCTGATGTCGTCGCTGCAATGGACAAGCTCAAGATCGCCTCACCCGAGCAGGCCGAAAAACTGGTCTCCAAACTGGGTGTGGGCAATCTGGGGGATGCTGCCAATGCGATGCAGCGCCTGGGCTTTGGCAATGTTGAAACCGCGATTGAACAGATGGGGCGCTTGGGTGTGAAAAACGCCGACGAAGCCATGGCCCTGCTCAAAACCCTTGAAGTCACCTCGGTCTCTGATGCCCTCAAACAGGCCGAAACCCTCGGCGTGGGCACAGCCAAAGAGGTGCCTGAGACCCTGGCCAAATTGGGCGTAAAATCTGTCGATGAGGCTTCGGCCCTGGCCAAGACCCTCAAACTCGACTCGGTGGCCACCATGCTCAAAGAGGCCGAAAAACTGGGGGTCAAAGCCAAAGAAATGCCCGAAATTCTCGCCCGCCTTGGGCTCGAAAACGCCGAACAGGCCCTCAAGGCCCTGACCGATCTCAAGGCCCCCGATGTCAAGACCGCGATAGCCTTGATGGACAAGGCCCACGCCAAGAATGTCACAGAAGCCCTCGGCATGATGACCGAACTCAAGGTGGGCAGCCTTGATGAAGCCGCAGGTCTGGGCGGCAAATACGCAGGCACCGTCGGTGAGAGTATGCGTGCGATCGATGCCATGGGTGAGAAAGTCAGCCCCGAGACCCGCGAGGCCATGAAAGGCCTGTTGACCAAGATTGTGGCCGAACACCCGGATATGACGGCCAAAGAAGTCAGTGAGACCCTGGTGGCCCTGGAAAAACTCGGCCTGCAAAGTGCCGACAATGCCCTCTCGGTTCTCGCCCATATGCCTCCCGATGTGGCTGCTAAAATGCTCAAGACCAAACAGGGACTCAACGTACTCGTTCATGTCGCCGACAAAGTGGCGCCGTATTTACTCGAAAAAATGACCCGTGCTGGGGAATCCGCAGGCAAAGCGATGTTGACCCTGGCACCGCGCTTGGCTTCATCTGTGATGAAGGTGGTGCCCGCGATTGGGGCTGTTCCCGCGGCCAAAGATGCGGTGCGTTTGAACACGATTGCCATGACCGGCAGTTTTACCGATGAGAAAGGGGTCACAACGGCTTACCCCAATCGCGAAGTGCGCGCTCTGGCGCTGCTTGGCTCGACCACCAATGGCGCTGATGCACTTTTGGCCATGGTCGAAGGCGCAGGCATTGGCAATGTGGCGCTGCCTCTGCAATTGGGCCTGGCAGCCGGTTCTCTCACGCTCGATCTGATGGTGGAGTATTACAAAGACCATCCCGAGGAAATGTCTCCCCAGTTCAAAGGGGCGATCAAAGCAGCCACAATGATGGCCAGTTTTGTCAATCCCCAGGCCGTGACCTTTGCCAAAGAGCAATACGGGGCCCAGGACTTTGGCGATCGCATGGGCCTGCTCTACGATGGGCTCAAAGAGGCGGGCCTGCAAGGGGATCACCTTACCAATGCGATCAAATTGGCGATACATTCCACCAAAGCACCCGGAGATCTCGACAAAGCGATTGTCGCTCTGGGCAAAAAGAGCAAAGACATGGCTGTGGATGCTGCCAAATGGGCGTTTGAGGCAGGCAATGCCAAATTGAGCCAATTTGCAGGCTGGGTGGGTGAGACCAAGGCCTATGAGATGGCGGTGGATCTGGTCAAGCAGGGCAAAGCCGGTGCCTCTGAGCTGATCTCAGCCTTTGGCAAGACCAAAGCTGTGAGTATGATGACCGATCTGGTCAAGTCAGGGGCCGTAAAAATGGCCGATCTGGCCAAAGGCTTTGAAAAACTGGCTGCTGATGAAATCGTGCTCTTTACTGAATGTATGATAGATTTGGGCAAAAACCTGGGCAAAGGCCTGGCCGAGGTCGGCAAAGACATGGCAGATATGGCGCTCAAGCTCGGAGACAAAGCCCTGCAGAATAAAATGATGCAGGGTATTTTGAGCTTTGCCCAGAACAATGCGGTCTATTATGGCGAAATGGCCAAATACGCCATCAAAAGCTTTGTCGAAAGTGGCATTGATGTCGCGGATACAATTGTGGATTTTGCCGCCAAAGGTGGCGCTGCAGCCGCTGACCTCGTCAATCGGGGACTGACAGCCATTGACCAGTCCAAACTGGGTGAAATTGGCAAAAAAGCCTACCAGACAATCAAAGCTGGGATTGAGGGCTTTCTCAATCCGGTGCTCAAAAATGCCGATGAAATTGCCCAATTTGCAAGCAAGCTGGGTCTGAGTCCCGATGCCGCGGCGGGTCTGCGCAAGGTGATCGGGCATCTCGATCCCGAAGATGTCGGCCCGGCCCTCAAAGCCCTCGAAAAAGTCGGGGCTGAACATATCGACGACGTGTTGCGTGTGATGTCGTATCTGCCTGCCGGTGTGGTTTCTAAGGCCTTTAAGCTGGCTCCCGAGATCATGACCGACTTCTCAACCATGCTGGTTAAAGCTGTCAGTAGCAAACTCGGCAAAGCGGCACTGAAGTCCCCCGAATTGCTGGCCAAAATGGCGGGCAAAATTGGTGCAGGTCTGGGCAAGGCCATTCCCCTGCTGGGGGTGGCGGTCTCGGCTTATGATACAGGTCGCTGTGCCTCAATTTTTATGACAGGCAAAGGCTTTGACCTGTTTACGCTCGAAACCAAAGACTATAAAAGTGCCCATGCTCGAGGCATTGCCTCGATGCTGACTGTTCTCAACGGAGCTGATACGGCTTTGGGCATTGCAGACCTGATTCCCGGTGTCAATGTCGGTTCTGTGGCAGCTGGGGTGGGTCTGGCGGTGACCAGCACCGTACTGGACATTACCATGGACTATATCGAAGACAATCCAGGGGCGATTTACGAAGAGCCTTTGGCCTCGTTCCGCTCGACGATTGAAGTGGGCTCTCTGGCTGCTGCTGCGGTGCAGGGGCCAGTGGCGCTTTATACCATGATGAAGCTCTATAACTCCAATGCCGATCAAGTGGGCAAAGCGATTGCCCAGGCCTTGATCAAGAGTAAAAAAGCGCCAGACATAGGCAAGACCATTGATGAATTGCACAAGCTGATTGAGCGCGATTCAGGTGGTTTCTTCGGAGACGATATGGTTCGCGGGATCTTTAAAGAACTCAAGGCCCAAGGCACCAGTTTTAAAGAGCTGATGAATCCCGCCGGACGCCCCAATCCCTACGGCGATGGTAAGCGTTTGCCTCCCCTCAAGGCTCCTTCGGTAGATCTGCTCATGGACAATCTCAAAGGGGGCTGGACCACCGACGAAGAATTCGATTACCTCGATCAGATCGCCGAGGTCGCTCCCAACTCCAGCCGGGTCAAAATGCTGGACCGAATCTTGGGCGACTACATTGTCGGCGACCGCTCAGAGCAACTGATCACCAAGCTCTTGCCCAAAGACTCTGCTGAATTAAACAAAGTCTTGGGTCAGCTGAACAATGAGAAATTGGCCCATTTGGGCTCGCTGCTCAGCGATAACCAAACCCGCCTCAATGATATCTTCAGGCGGATTGCTGACACCGACTCCGAAGAGAAATTCAGGGCCTTTACCAAAAATCTCTCAGTCGATCAGCTCGATAAAGCGGCCACAGCCATGATTGGGGCCGGGGGAAGACTCAGTGACAATGAGCGCTTTATGCTCTTTGAACGGGCGGTGGCCAAAGGCAATTTTGAGCTGATGGATAAAATGCTCAACGGCACAGGTGGTATGGGCCGCGTGACCGACAAAGCCACCCAGCAAAAGATGATTGGTTTGCTTTCCAAAGACATCAATAATTTTATGAGTCTCTTGGGCGGATCCGCCAATACCAAAGCTGGCAAGATCTCCTCTTGGGTGCTGGCATATGGCTCGCAGAGCCAGATTGACCAGGTCTTCCAGAATGTGAATAACACGTATAAGTCCTGGTTTGGCAATGGTGGAGAAATTGTCAAACGGGCGATTGATTTTGCCCGCAGCAATGGCATGCAGCCCTCGGAGCTGAGTGGCAAACTCTCTTTGCCCACGCTTAAGGCGATGGTGGGCAATCTCAACGGCACCTGGACCAAGATGTTTGGCGATTACAAGAGCAATATGGAGTATGTCGGTTATTTGGCGCAGATGACGGACGTCAATGGCAAAGCGGAGATCGTCAAAAACCTGATGGATGGCTGGACACCGGGTGAAGCTGAGGCCCTGATCGAGAAGATCTATGCTGAGACCACCGATCCCAAGCAGTTCACCCAATTGATCGATAAAGTCGGCCCCGAGCGCATTGCCTCTGAATTGGGTGATGACAGTCTGTCTTATGCCGACCGCGTGCGTGTGGGCCGGATTATGGCCTTTGTCGTGGAGCGTTACCAAGGTGCGCATAGCAGCACAGGGCGTGCGGGCAAAGACGTGCTCAAAGCGATCATGGGCACCTGGAGCAGTATGAGCATTATGACCGATGATTTTATCGAACACATGGTCACCCAGCTCGAAAAAGACGGTAAATTAAGTCAATTGCGTGGTGTGGGCCGTGAGACCATTGACCTGATGATCAGCTGGGCCGATGACGCTTTCAGAGATGGTAATTTCGTGGACTTGGATGCTTCCACCGAGGCGGCTTTGACCAAATTGCGGGCCCAGCGCTAAAACAGTTTAAACAGGGAGGACGCAGCAAGGCTGCGTCCTCCCTGCAACTTTGTTTAAAGTGCCTAGAGCAAGTCTTTTAGATCAGAGACCAGTTCGCGTTGGGGCAGGTTGAAATGTTGGAGCAACTTGCCCCAATCCCCTTGATTGAGATTGGCGTGAAAGGCCGCAATTGTGGACTGAGAGAAGTGTTTGAGTTTATTCGGAAAGGTTTCCCCATAGCCTTCGGCGCCTGTCTGGTAATAATCCACGGCTTTGAGAAAGGTGATGAGGTCTTTGTCGCTCATCTTGCCAGCGATCTCCCCCACAGCTTTGTCGAGTTCGGCGGTATAACGGGGGGCTGCTTTGATTTGATTCGACAGGCCTTTTAATGCCTCTACACCGCGCCCCGTGACCAGAATTTTGCGGACAAAAGCCGCTTTTTCAGTGGGGTTGTTCAGACCCGTTGCGCCTTTGGCTTCTAAAGCGGCAATCACAGCTTTGTGTTGGCCCGGTGGGCGGGCATTTTGCAAATTGGTCACAAGGGCCACTACTTCTGCGGCTTTGAGATGGGAGAGTTTGCTAAAATCGAAGGGAAAGACCCCCGCTTCTTTGATAAACCCCTCTTGGCGCAGATAGGCCAGACTGGCATTGGCCCCTGCTTTTTTGAGCAAATTGGCAAATTCAGCCCTTTCAGCGGGCGCTGTGGAAAGGGAATATTGCTGCAAAAGAGCCCCTGCTTCTTCGGTTTTGCCCGATCGGTTTAAGGCCTCAAAACGGGCTTCGGGAGTGGCTTGTGAGCGGTCTGTTGTTGGCAAAGTCAGAGAGCTTGCGCTGGAGCCTGCGGGCAGATGGCGAACTTGTACCTGTTCTTGAGGAGAACTTGGCGCTGGGATTGAGGGGGGAACGGGCATTGGTGGCGGTGGGGCAGGGGGCTGCACACGGCTTGCTGCAGGTGCCGCTGTTGGTTGAGTTTGTTTAATGCCATCTAACATCCGTTTATACGCCCATGACAGATTGATTTTTATACTTCACTTCCCTTATTATACCCTGCAGTGGGTTGAAGCTTGCTATCGCTTGTGTTTTTGACCCCTTTTGAGAAAGTGAAAGATAAAAACGTGGATTGTTTGCCTGCTTCGAATGAATGGTCAGCCCGCACCCGTTGGGAATTTGTCAAAGAACACCTCAGTGCTGTGCGCTGGCATTTGGAGGCCTTGGAAAAGGCGCAGCAAAAAGGGGCCGCTGAGCTGAGTGCTGAGCGGATCCATTTGCAAGAGCTCTGCCAGCGAGGGGTGGAAGCCCACGCCCTGCTGGAAAGTCTGGCACTTTTGCCTGCGGACATGTTAGACCGTTTGGCCGAAGACTGAGGTTATTTCTGGGGGCTATTTTTTGAGGCCAAACATGCGCAGCAGTTTGTCGAAGAAACCCTCTTTTTTGGCCGGACGCGGTGTCGGCTTCGGTTCTGTCTTCGTTTCTACTTTGGGTTCGGGTTGTGGTTCTCGGGTCGTTTCTGCGACAAACGAAGGCAACGAGACCAAATCCGGTTTGCTGGCAACCACAGGCTCTGGGGCATAGACGGGCTCTGGCTCAGGTACATAGACAGGCTCTGGGGCATAGACGGGCTCTGGCTCGGGTACATAGACAGGCTCTGGGGCATAGACGGGCTCTGGCTCGGGTACATAGACGGGCTCTGGGGCATAGACCGGCTCTGGCGTTGCCACAGGTACCTCTGGGGTGACGGGTGCTACCGCGTCTTGTTTTGCGAGTTCTAAGGCAGTTCCGCAGGCATGGCACTCTGTCACCAGGACGGACTTAATTTCTGCGTTACAGGCTGGGCAATTGTAGGTTTTATCCCCTTTGAGATCCACCGTGGACCACACCTGTGTGGGCTGGGCATTGATATCGCCACCGCACATCATACAAACGGGCATGACTTCAAAGCCAGGAGGTACGGGGGTATTACAATGGGGACACACTTTTTCTGCCATGAAATATCTACCTTTAGAATTGCAATATCCGCGAATTGTATCACTTTTCAGATCCAGGCAAAATAACATGGGTTAAAATGCCTATAAACAAATTGTCTTTGGAGAAAAACAATGACTGACAAGCGAATTGCTGTCGTAACCGGTGGCAACCGAGGGATTGGATTTGAAATTTGCCGACAATTGGCCCGTCGGGAAGATGTGCACGTGGTTCTCACCAGTCGGGATGTCGCCAAAGGCCAAGCTGCTGTGCAGAAATTGGCGAGTGAAGGCCTGGAAGTCAGCACCTTTCAATTGGAGGCCACTTCAGCTTCAGATATTACAGCCCTGGCCCAATGGTTGGAGCAGACCTATGGTCGGGTCGATATTTTGGTCAATAACGCTGGTGTGCTGCTCGATCAGCAACGCGGTCAGGGCAGTGTCTTTGCCGCAGAAATCGACACCCTCAAAGAGACCATGGAAAGCAATGTCTATGGCCCACTGCTGCTCTGCCAAGCCCTGGTGCCATTGATGAAAAAAAATGGCTATGGCCGGATTGTGAATGTTTCCAGTGGCATGGGCCAGCTTGGGGATATGGGCGGTGGTTATACGGCCTATCGCTTTTCCAAGGTTTCGCTCAATGCCTTGACCCGGATTTTAGCTGCAGAATTGCACGACAGCCCCATTCTCGTCAACACGATGTGCCCCGGCTGGGTCAAGACAGATATGGGGGGCCCGAGCGCCAATCGCACGGTCGAACAGGGTGCCGACACCGCTGTCTGGCTGGCCACCTTGCCCAATGACGGCCCGAGTGGCCTATTTTTCAGGGACCGCAGTCCCATTTCTTGGTAGCTCACTGAGCGAAGTCGAAGCGAGCTTTAGTACAACCCGCGTTTGAGTTGTTCACGCACGACTTCTGAGCGGGTCAGCACGTCGATAAAAACGGGCTGGCCGCCGAGGCGATAATTGAGCAGAAACTTGCGCACATCTTCAAAACTTTTGCCGTTGCGGCGCAATTCGTTCTCTTCGAGATAGATTTGAGAGGCGGTGAGATCTTGCACCAATGGGATGCCATTGTCGAGTTTATCGAGGGCCTGATTGAGCGCCGCTTTGAGCGGGTTGGCTGAGATGCGATGGCCCCCTGAAAGCTCGACCAACGGCGCCCCGCCGTGATCAGCTGTTAAAATGACCACCCCTTGGTCTTTGCCGACTTTTTTCTCAAAAGCCTCAATCACCCGTTGGGCCTGTCTGTCTTGCTCGGCGAAGACCTGTCCACATTCGACAGTTTCCATGCCAAAGGCGTGGCCGCAGGCGTCGCTGGATTTGAGTGTCAGGTAGAGCAAATCTGCGATTTCATCCTGGCCAATGGGCTCATTTTCTATCATTTTGATAAACAAATCCGCGTCATACTTGGCCTGGGCGGGTGTGTTGTTGATATGCTCAAAATTATCCACCTTGTGCTCCAACCACTGGCCTTTGCTGTCTACCTGGGTGTTTAAATACGGTTGAATGCTGTGGTTTTTGAGGTATTCAGGCAGACTGAAATAGCTCTCGTGGGTTTTGGGCAGCCCGGTTTGGCTGTTGTAATAGAGAGCCAGATCTTTGTCTCCACCGGCGTAGAGTGCGCCATGTCCTGCCATGCCAAAAGAGGCCCGGTCGGCATAGGCATAACTCAGAATCAGGGCTTTGTTGCCCGTCTGTAAATCCCAGGTATCCGCCAGACTCGGGCTGTTGATAAAAATCGGTGAGCGGTCGGGCCCGAGCAAACTGCTGCGTTTGCCCAACGAGGCCAAAAAGAAGCTGTTTGAGACAATCCCATGTTGGTAAGGATAAGCCCCTGTGCCAATGGCGATGTGGCCGACACTGGTTTCTGTGTCGAGGTGGCTGATCTGGGTCTGGGTATAGAGGGTGCCCGCTTTCATCAGGCGGTCGATATTCGGGTGGGCCTGGGGATGAGCGCGGTAATACTGCCAGCCGCCCTGATCAAAGACCAGGGTCAAAATCGCCTTTGGTTTGGTCTTGACCGGTTTGAGTGCAGCACTTAAGACTTTGCCATGAAACGAATCCTCTGGGGGCACGGCGCCAATCAGGTGGGCCTGGGTGGGCACAATATCCTGTTGGGTAGTAGGAGTATCAACTGTTTTGCCTGCATGAATAAACCCCGGCCCGTACAAGAGCAGGGGGATATGTGTGTCGTACTCCCAAATCGAACCATGGCTGCTGCCCCCGTGTTTGATTCGTTCTTGTTTATTCCCTTTTTGCATGTGGCTAAAGCCATCGTGGGAATAATCCCCAGTATCAAAGGTAATAAAACTGAATTTGCGCGGCAAAAAGAACAGATCACCGCTGCGCCCAGGCAGATACGAGAATGCTGTCGCCGCGCGGAAACGCTCGCGGGCAGTGGCTTCTTCGCTGGCAGAGGGGGGCGTTCCGGCACTTAAAAACAGAGACAGGCTGACCAGCGCAATTGACGCCGTCAGCCTGAAAAATGTCTGCATAGCAGGGCTTGAATTAGCTGCCAGCGTTGAGCTTGGCTTTGAGCGCAGCCAAGTCGTCATCGACTCCTGAATTGGCACTCAACTTGGCAAACTCGTCTTCAATCCCGGCACCGGGCCCAAGCATATTGAGATCGCCATAAGCTGAAGCCAGGGCTTCTTGTTCCATGACTTTGTCTTCCAGACGGGAAAACGCAGAGAGAGAACGGCTTTCGCCAATTTTCCCCATGGTCTTGGAGATTTGCTGTTGGGCTTTGGCTTGGCGGCTGCGGGCAATCAAGAGATCTTTTTTGATTCGGGCTTCGTTCATTTTGCTCTCAAGCTGGGTTAATTGGCCTTTGAGCATTTCCACGTTTTTGTTTTGGGTTTCCCATTGAGACTGAAAACCCACAGAGGTTTGTTGGTAGGTATTGCGGCGCTGCAGGGCCTCGCGGGCCAGATCTTCGCGGCCACTTTTGAGTGCCAAGGTGGCTTTTTCTTCCCAGCCCAGGGCCTGTTTTTCGTTTTGGGTGTATTGCTGATGCAGGCGCTTTTCGGTCTGAATGGCGAGTGCCACTTCTTTGCGCACTTCAATCAGATCCCCTTCCATATCGATCATCAGCTGTTTGAGCATTTTTTCGGGATCTTCAGCTTTGTCGATCAGGTCATTGATATTCGCTCTCAGGACGGTGGAAATACGATCAAGGATACCCATGGAACAATCACTCCTTACTTATGTGCAGATCAGATTTGAGATCAAATCTGAAAACTTAAGTCTAAAAAATTTTTTAAGCATATTTTTAAGCTTTGGCCTGAAGGGCATTATATCACAAAATAAATACGGAACCAGCAGCCTTTAACCTGCTTTTTTTTGGTGCAATCCCCAGGCCCAGAGCGCAGAACCTGCCAAAGCAGGCAGAACCACAAAGGCCTGTAAACTGGCTGCAATCAGGTTGTTTTTGAGATCACCGCTATAGGCCAGTCCACTGACCTGCCAAAAGGCCTTGAGTAGGGTAAAGCCCCAATTGGCCCAGACACTCAGGCTTATCAAGCGGGTGAGCAGAAGCACCGTCTTTTCCTGGTAACTCAAGCTTGGCAGCGTCCAGGCCAGCCCGAGCAGCCAAAAACAGCCCATTAAGCCGTTTAAATGGGCTGCCAAGAGGGCATGGGGATTGGCGGGGAGTTGGTGGGTCATGGCTGCTGCCACCAAGAGGCCTGTTGCCAGGCCAGCCACCATCAGCCAGGCTGCAGAAGCAGCCAAAGACTTTTGGTGTGGGGTTAAGCTCTCTGATTGCATCTTAACTGCCTTTTTTCTCAAAATTCTGTTTGAATTATAGCCGAATTTAGAATTTAAGCAATTTTGAGACCAGCAGCTGATTTTACCTAACTTTGTCTCAGGACTGAAACTCCCGACAGCCCCTGCTTTCTGGTACCATATTTTAATCCAGCATTTAATTATAGGGGCTCATACCCCTGCTCTCAGGGAGAACGCAGTTATGAAAGTATTTATCGGAAATTTAACCGAAACCGTCACCGAAGAAGAACTCACCCAGGCCGCTGCCGCTTTTGGCACCGTTTCCAGCACCCGTCTGGCCCTGGACGACGAAGGCCTTTCCAAGGGCTTTGGCATTGTTGAAATGGCCTCTGCTGCTGAAGGAGAGGCCTTGATTGCCGGTCTGAATGGCAAAGACTTCAAAGGGCAACCCCTCAAAGTCAACGAAGCCCGCCCCGATAAAAAAGCAGGCCGGAATATCAGCCGCAGTCCCGGTGTGGGTTTTGGCAGCCGTCCTGTGTCGGGGTCACAAAAGGCCAAAGGCAGTGGCAGCAAAGGTGGCTTTAATATTGGCACCACCGGGCGCAATAAGGTCTAAATTGGGGCGCTGTTTTTATCCCCGCCCTTTTTAGGGGCGGCGGGTCAGGGCTTTGTCGAGGTTGATTCGCCCGTGCCCATAAAAAGGGTCGTAGCCTTTTTCGCCGAGATCGTCTGTGCCCCATTCCAATTGGGCGCGTACGTCTTTGCCTTTAAAATGGGGAAACTCGGAGCGAATCAGAGCCACCACCCCTGCCACCGCAGGGGTCGCCATTGAAGTGCCCGAAATACTGCCATAGTCTTTCAGACCGTCGGCCCCATAAGTGGGGAAGGTTGAGAGAATATCTGAACCGGGGGCGGTAACCGAAATCCAGGTGCCATAATTGGAGAAATACGAGCGTTTGTCACGGGCATCCGTTGAGCCCACGGCAATTACCCCGGCTTGGGCAGCTGGGTAAATTTTGCTCTTGTTGCCATCGTTGCCCATGGCCGCTACCAGCGAAATTTCTTTGTTGAGAGCGTATTTCACGGCATCTTCTTTGGCCTGAGAAAAACTGGAAGAACCCAAACTCATACTGATCACCTGGGCCCCGTGATCCGCGGCCCAGAGAATGCCTTCGGCCACATCGGCTGAAGATCCACTGCCATTGTCATCGAGTACCCGAATCGGCATGATGCCGACATTCGGTGCAAAACCGGCTACCCCGACTTCGTTGTCGGTGACCGCAGCGGCAATGCCCGCACAGTGGGTGCCGTGGCCGTGGCCATCAATGGCCTGATCGTCTTTGTCGACAAAGTCAAAACCCGGCACAATTTTGCTTGCCAAGTCAGGGTGTTTGAGGTCCACCCCGGTATCCACAATCGCAATCACGACTTTTTCACTGCCTTTGTTTTTGCGCCAGCCCAATTCAGACTTGCTGACCTTGTGGGCATATTGCTGACGGAACATCGGATCATTGGGGAAATGCCCCAGACCCGCTTGGGGGGGAGTGGCTGCTTGCGTTGTGGACTGAATTTTGGGCATATTCACCACAAAATTGGGTTCAGCATAGGCGATCTGGGGCTGGTTGCGCAGGGCCATTAAAGCCGCTTCGGTAGAAATACCCGCTTGAACCTGAATCAATTCCAAACCCAATTCTGGATTGCCCAAGCTGCGCAGCCGTGTCAGTTTGAGCTGTTGCAAGGCCAGGTCGCGGCTCTGGGGGGCCACGCCGGGTTTGTAACGCAGGACGATCTGGCCGGGTACCGTGGCCAGTTGGGGATTTTGAATACTGACCGAAACGCGGTTGAACTGTGCCTTTGCGGCGATGCGGGCGGCTGCTTGTTTTACACTGGCAGAGGGTTGTCCCGCCAAAAAGGCTGGGGCTTGGCAGGCGCTCAGCAGCAAAGCCGAAACCACAGTTGAAGCAAGGCCAGAAACAAAGGCAGAGGCAAAAAGTGGGTGAGACATGGGCAGATTCTCCAGACAAAAATCAAGGTGGCACTCAAGACTGTCATTATATCTTTTGCTCAGAAGCGGGGAAAGGGGGGCTTAAACAGAACACCCTCCATTTTGTCTATTATTCGGGTAAATCCAGACAAAATCCCTGATTATGCCAATAGCTGGGCAGGGGCTCGCAGAGTGTGATGGGAAGACCCGAAACCGGGTGTTGAAAGTGCAATTGCCAGGCATGAAGAGCCAAAAATGGCCCTGCTTGACCATAGACCGTATCGCCCCAGACCGGGTGGCCCAAACTGGCGAGATGCACGCGAATCTGGTGGGTGCGCCCTGTTTCGAGTTTTAAACGCAGCAGGCTCCCCTCTGCGCGGCTGTGCAGGGTTTGGTAATGGGTTAGCGCAGCTTTGCCTTGGGGATCAACCTGCATTTTCTGAGGGGCTGCCGGATTGCGTGCCAGGGGCCTGTCGATGTGGCCGTTGCCTGTTAAAGACCCCGTGACCCAGGCCAAATACTGCCGTTGAATTTGGCGCTTTTGGGAGGCTTGAAGCAAGGCTTGGTGGGCTTTGTCGGTTTTGGCGAAGATCAAGAGTCCTGTGGTATCACGATCCAGGCGATGCACAATCCCAGGTCCGGCCACCTCGCCCACGCCGGGCCAGTCTTGAATGGCAGAGAGCAGGGCATTGACACAACTGCCTTGCCACCATCCGGGCCCCGGATGGCTGGCCATGCCCGCTGGTTTGGCCACGACCACCAGATCGGCATCTTGGTAGCGAATGGGCAGGGGCAAAACTTGGGGCTGCGCGGCATGGGGGACGGGCGGCGGCGGAAAAACCACAATTTTTTGCCCAGGCTGAATCCAGCGGCTGGCTTTGCCGGGCTGCCCATCTACAGACACATGCCCCGCTTGGATCCATTTGCGCAGTTTAAGATGATCCAGACTCAATTTCTGGGCCAAAAACTGTTCAAGGGGTTGTTGGGCTTCATTGGGTGCCACTTGCCACTGCTGTGAAGCGGTCACGCGGTTAGAGCCCATGCTTGCTGAAGCGCTTTCAAGGCCGCTTGAAATTCTGAAAACTGTAATTCTTCGGCCACTTGTTGCCTCAAGCTGGGAGAACAGGTTTGAGCCATGAGTTCGGCTTCAAAGTGCAGATAAAAATCCAGGTAGCTTTGGGTGGCCTGACACAATTGGGCATAAAAGTCACTCAGTTCTACCTGAAAGGGGGGATAGAGCTTCTGGCCTGAAGCATGGCGATCGATCATTTCCACTTGGCTTGCGGAGATGCGTTTGATCTGAGCCTGGGATTCTTCCCAATAGGGAATATGGACCTGGGATTCGCCTGCTAAAATGCGTTTGAGACCCGCCAACCAGCTTAACGTCATCCACAATTCATCCAAGCAGTATTCTACTTTGCCGTGAATCATTTCTGCATTCCAGGGCTGGCCTGAGAGCAAAATGCCATATCCTCCTTGAAAGGAGCAACTGCTCAGTTTGGGTTGAGCCAAATAGGCCTGTATCAGGCTTTGGGGCGATAGATGTTCAACCTGTACCTGCTGATAGCCTCTGGGTAG
This sequence comes from Candidatus Sericytochromatia bacterium, assembly GCA_044356335.1. Classification (GTDB taxonomy): domain Bacteria; phylum Cyanobacteriota; class Sericytochromatia; order UBA7694; family UBA7694. Next base: position 10,568 of record JBIKWL010000043.1, on the reverse strand, counting down.
AAGTGGCAAACAGAGCCAGAATTGGATTTCAATTTTCATGGGCGAGTCTCGCTGGGAATCATGAGTTGATTGTACTGCAAAAGCACAATCAAGCACAGATAATCTGCCTCTTGTCTAGGTCTATTAAACTTCATTTAAAAAAAATATAAACTTATCTTGACAAAGCCTCCAGGATTTTGTAATATGAGTATTACGAACTTCGAGCAATCGAAAAAGCGTCACACACGGACCGGGTGCGAACCCCGGCCAAAAGCCCAGGAGGGGTGGCAGTCAAGTCTGGCAACAGCTGACAAAAGCCGACTCCACCGGAGAGATAAGACCTGTGAGCCGTCAAAACGGAAGACAGGGAGTCTGGCAGAAGTGCCGGAGCCGCTCTGGTGGGAGGAGAAATCCCTGGAGGGCCAACGCTGCCTCAGTTGTTGGTGAAAGCCTAACAGATGAGGGCAGTGGAAACCCAGGAGGGTAAAGGTCGGATCGAGGTATTCGGCACACGAAGCGCGTGGCAGAAACCGCTGTAGTCGTAAACAAACGGCAAGAGTGGCAGGTACCGGTAACGGTGGCCGATACGCACAGAGTGAAAAACCCTGAAGGTGGGAAGTGCATGAGGGACACGGGTCTTGGCAACAAGGCAACGGACTCTGAACAGGTGTAACGCCCAGAAGTCGCGAAAAACGGCAGGTGGGCCCATGTTTTTGAGAAGCCGAAAGGTTTGTTTTAAGCGGAGATGTTCAGAGGGGAATTCCCTGAAGTACCCCAGAGAAGTCTGGAGAGGGATTGGGTTTCGGCCCAGTAGCTCGGTATTTGGTCGACGTCAGGAGCGGGGGTCTTTGGACCTCAACGCTGGAGGTGTCGGAGTCCCTGAGAGGGGGAGCCTCGCAGATACTGGGTGAAAACCTCAGGAGACCGTTGGACGCGTTATTTTTGAGTCGCTTGGGGTTCGTGCCTTTTTAAGGGCCGAGCCCCTCTCTTTTATGAGGGTTTTTTTTATTTTTTGGGGGTTTTATGCCTCAACTTCATCTCTCTGGGCTGCCCGTCTGGTGGCCTGCGTTTCAACCCCAACGTATTTTAATTGTCGGTCCTTCCGGCAGTGGCAAGACCACTTTGGCGCGTCAATTGGGGCAATTCTTTGCCCTCCCTCCTGTTGACCTCGATGATTTGCATTGGTTGCCCAACTGGCAGACCCGCCCCCACACGGAATTGCGTGCTGCTGTGGCGGCAGTGGTGGCGCAAGAGGCCTGGGTGATCTCTGGCAATTACAACATGCTGCAAGATCTCACCTGGCCCCGCGCCCAATTGGTGATCTGGCTGGATCTGTCTCTACCACTGGTTTTGGGACGTGTTCTTCGGCGCTGTGTCACCAGGGCACTTTTAAAAGAACCCTGTTGCAATGGCAATTATGAGTCTTTGCGCATGACGTTTTTGAGCAAAGACTCGCTGCTGCTCTGGGTTTTGCAGACCCATGCCAAAATCCGGGTGCGCTATGGTGAACGCGCCGAGGCTGAGAGCGGGCCACCCGTTTTGCGATTGAGCCAAGCAGCAGCCGTGAAAACTTTTTTTAGGCAACTCAAGCGTTTGCGTGACTAAAGGGGTATTTGGGCCTTCAACGTCATCCGTTGAGAATGATTCCTTTTGGCATATAATACATCTATCAGCTTGAGGAGTTTTGCCCATGCCCAGTGGAAGTGATGCCCGTTTTTATTGGCTCGATGCCGAGCGCTTCTCCCCCTTTTTAAACTTTCCCCGTCAATTGCCTGTTGGGCTCTGGCATGAATTGCAACTCAATTGGGAGCCCGCCCGTTTGCATGAAGAACAGCCGGGCGACACATACAGCTTTTGGGCCGAGGGCCCGCTCAGCGACGAGGAGCAAGACCTGATTTATGATTTGCGCGAAGGACTCTGGGATTTTGCTGTGAAAGTGGCAGGCCTTGGGCAATGGCGGGCAGATATTTCGGGCTGTTTGGGCTATTTGTTTAACAATGGCTTGCCCAGCGATCCGCCGCTGCCTGAGCGCTTTCATGCTCCCTTGATCCAGTTTAAACAGATCTTTGATCGTCAGATTTATCCCTTGCCACTCTGGCTTGAACAGGTGTATAACCCTGGCGGCTTTTATGCGGGTTTATTGTCTGCTGAAGCTGTAACGCAATTGCAGGCAGATTTGCTGCAAAGCGGTCTGCTGGAATGGCTGGCTGAACAATATGCCGCTGCCGAAACCGCCAAGCCCGGCTCGGGTTGGGCCCTGTATGGCAATGACCTGCTTCGGCTCAAGGCCTTTTTTGCTGCTTTGCCAGCGGGATCTGTCTGGCTTTTGGCCTCGGAGCCCTTTGGTTAATCTTTTGGGATATGGCATTTTTATCTGAAGACAACCCCTTCCATATATTGGTGCCGGTGTGGGGGGAGAATTACACAGAGACCTTTTTAAACTACCTCGTGCCTTCGCTTTTGGCCGAAGGCAATTTGCCCGCTTGGCCCTATTCTGCCCATACGGTTTTGCAAATCGCCACGTGCCAGGAGGATGCCCTGCAGATGGAAGCCAGCCCTGTTTTCCAGCGCTTGCGTCATTTTGTGCCCATTCAATTCCAGATCTTTGAATGGGCGCAATTTAAGCATATTCAAATCGGGCAAACCTTTACGGCCAAGTACCAACTCCTGAATGAAATCATGGGGTTATTGCTACAACAGGCCATGGCAGCCTCAGCCCATGTGATTCTCTTGGTCAGTGATGTTGTTTTGGCGGATAATTTTTTCAGCTATCTCAGACAGGCTTTAGAAGCAGAAACCGTTTTGCTGCTGATGGCAGGGCCCCGATTGGCGCTCAATGCCAAACGCAGCTTAGACATTGGGCGTAAAAATGGCGCCTTGGCATTGTCGCCGCGCCAATTGAATCAGCGAATTTTTAGCGACCTGCACCCCCATGAACAGGCCTGTTTTATCGACGCACCTGTGTTTAGCCAATGGCCGTCTCATGTCTATTATTGGCAGAATCCCCAATTGGTGAACTCGCGCTGGTTTCATCTACATCCGTTTTTTTTTGTACTGCCCTCAGGTCGCTCAGGGCCAGAGAGCCGTCTCGATTGAAGCCGATTTATTGAATCAGTATCAGGGGCGGCGGGAGCAGATCCGCGTGGTCCAAGCGAGCGAAACGGCTGCCTGTTCTGTTTCTACTGTGGCAGAAGATATGCCTGCCTGGGGCAAACAAAGTTCGTTGTCAGAACGCCAACAGATGTTGCTGGATTTTGCTGAGCACAAATGTCTTCCGCTTCAGCGCTGGTTTTTTGGCCATTCGATTGCGTTTAGCTTATAGCGTGTCAGCCCCCTGTCTTTGTGGGTGAACGCTCAAAACAATGTGAATTCTGTCAGCGCTTTAATCTGGGTTCTGAGGAGCGGCGGCTGTCAGCTTGAAAGCCACCAAAAACAGTGAGCCCAAAACCAGGTCAATCAAACCTGTGACCATGATCAGGGCAAACAGACGTCCTTGGGCAAAGAGCACAAGCGTTGCGAGACCATAGCTGAATTTTTCTAAAGCGGCAGGAATCAGCAAAAGGCGGTAGCGGAGGGGGTCTTTGGCCATGATTAAAAAGGCAATCTGCCAGGCCAGAGCCACACCGACAAAACCGTAAAAATGTTCGGGGTGGTTGATTGGCGGTGGGAAATCGACTCCGTTTTTGCCCTCTAGAAAATACTGAGGTAAAAGGATTAAGATGCCGTAAATACCGGCGATTTGAAGGGTGCGTTGGGCGAATTTCATAGGGGGTTACTCCTGCTTCTTGGGGGCTTTGTTGAGAGCCGGATTGCATGGTTTGCAGAGCAAGGGCCAAAAACAGTCAAACCCAGCACATTGCCTTTGATAGCAGCTGTGCTGGGCATCGCGACGAATGCGTCAAATCTTAGTTATTGATAAACAACTTAAACACGTCACCAAAATCTTTGCGCACGTAGTTTTCGTGGGCCTGTTTGAGCCAGTTAAAGCTGTATTGGTTGATGCTGTCAAACTGCTCAGTGATGTTGATTTCAGTTTTGTTGGCGCGGTTCAAGGTGGTGGTGGCGGTGTCCAGGCTCTTGTGGGCAAAGGCCTGAAAGCGCTCATTTTCAATTTGGATATCACAAATTTTGAGCAGGGCTTTGTAGAGGTCTTTGAGCTGCTCAATGTATTTTTTATTGACATCAATCGAATAGGTCTTTTCACCCATCATGAATTTGATCTCAATATCCAGATCGATGGTGCCTGCGGTTTCGAGGGTCACGTTGCGAATCGGATAATGGGCATAACTCATGCGGCGCAGGGTGCGCTTTTTGCTCATGGCGCTGGTGCCATCGACATGAATCAGGGCCAGATTGGTAAAACAATATTCATCGGTTTTGGATTTGATCATGAAGAAAATATGTTCTTGCTCTTCATGCATTACATAATCGTCAGCATCGGTTTTGTTAAAGTCGGCAGGGCCGACCACACTTCCGATATCGCTGATTCCCAATGCTTCGGCTGCCATTTTTCCAAACATAGTGAGCATCATCCTTTCAAAACTTTAAGTGAGATGGCCGCAGTGTAACCCAAAGCCTTTGAGAAATCAAATGGCTGGGATTTGTGTCGCCTTGGCTTGACAAATGAGAAAGATGTTTTACAATTTTGTTATCTTGTTGTCTGGAGGGGGCTGCTATGTGGCGGATGGTGTTGATCGGCTTTTTGAGCTTGACCTTGATGGGGTTGCCACTGCAACCGGCTGCAGCGGCGTTGCAAAGATCTGTGAATGCCGTCAATGCCGTCAATGCCGTATTGGGGGACCGCAGCTATGTCCATACTTTTGGCCATTTGCCTGGGCCCGAAGCTCATGAAACCCTGCGGATCCAAACCCATTTGGCCTATGTCGAAAGGCAATTGCGCAGACATACGCCCCGCGACATTCCCGTTCAGCTTCATGCCCAGCGCAGACAGCTGCTGGATTTTTTGCATCAGTATTGGACCGCCGGGATTTTTCCCAGCCAAAACGCCTATGCTGGGCGGCGGCCCCATTTTATCGACGCCCAAGGCCGTCTTTGTGCGGTCGGGCATTTGATTGCCCAGAGTGCGGGGCGGGGGCTGGCTGAACGTATCAATGCCCGCTACCGCTACGCCTATTTGCCCGAGATGCAGATGCCCGAATTGGAATCTTGGGTGGCGTCTTCGGGTTTGACTGGGCGGGAATTGGCGATGATTCAGCCGACGTATGGGATGATCGATGGTGGTGAATTTATGCACGCGTATACTGACGTTTTTATGCCTATTCTATCGATTGTTTTGGTTTATTTGTTTATTCCACATCTTGTTACTTTAGGATTGGAAGCAGAGGTCTATCAACATTGGCAATCATTTGATCAATTTTTAACCGGTACCCTGTTTTCTCTTGGGGCCTTTTCTGCGATAGCGACACCCCTCCTTGTAAGCCAATCATCTGTTTCAAGCTCCATGGGAACGTCAATGACGGTTCTTATGATTGTTTCTTTATTGTTTGCAGTTCCCTTAAATCTTTGGCTCATGTGGGGGGCGGATTCCAAGCTGCAAGCCTATTTATTGCAAAACCAACAGGTTCACCTCGGTCCGATGCCTCTGGCCGATGGCAGTTCGGCCTGGGGGCTGCAGGCCTCACTTCTGTTTTAGTTCGCTCGCCATTTGCTGGGCTTCGGCCAACCAGGGGGGCGCGGTGCTGCCAATGGGGTAAGCGGCCAGCAATTCGCTGAGCAAGGTCTGGGCTGCGCCGACCTGGCCCTGCAGATGCAAGAAACGGGCCCAATCATAGCGCACATCGGGTGAGGGGTGCTGGGCCAGCAGGTATTCAAAGTGGGGCTCGGCTTTGGCGTAGTCGGCTTGGGCAGTATAAACACGGGCCAAAAGCAGACGCACTTTGGCGGGGGAATAGTCTGAGAGCGCGCGAATGCGGTGCAGAGCCTCCAGGGCCTGAGCAAAGTCGTCAGCGGCAAAGGCCGCTTCGGCCAGTTTGTACAGCAATTCGGGGTCATTTTCACAGGGGCCACTCAGGCAGGCCCGGTAATGCAGTATGGCTTCGCGGGGCTGGCCCTGTTGCAAGGCCCGTTCAGCCTCTTGTTCGCGGCTGCGAAGGCTGCCCGCTTTGCGGTACTCACTGCGCTCTTTTGCGATTTCGGCCTCGGTCTCACGGTAGCGCAGCGGGTTGGGGTTGGCGCTGCGGGATTTGCCCCAATGGGGAAAAATCTCCACCAGCAAATAGATCAAAGAGCCAATCAAGGGGAAAAACAGAATCAGCCAAAGCCAGTTGCGGGTGATGTATTTGCTGCGCAAACAGTGGACTGCACAGGCGATTTGCAAACCAACGATCAAAACTCCATAGAGCATGCCAGCGCCCCTTCAACCAAACTTTTCTGATTTTAGCTCATCTGATTCTCGTTCATCTGATTTTAGCGCATAAGTTTGGATCTGGCAAAAACTGTGTTTTAGTCGCTCAGGGTCATCAAAATTTCATTTCTGCGCCAAAAAGGAGGGGTAAACGGGGCATTGTAACGGGCCCAGACCCATTCTCCCGTGGTTTTAAATTGGCGTTTTAATATCCAGGCTTCCAGCGCTTGGAAATGTTTTTGGTAAGTGGCTTCATCGTCTCCGCCGGCATAACGCACACTCGCGACGCGGCGTGCAGGCAGGGCGCGCAAGCTGACTTTGGCATTGGTGGGCTCTGGGGCTGTGTCGGGGCCAAATTCTGAGGGCAGCATAAAACTCACGACCCAACCTGCGTTGCCGGCCGTTAAACCCACTGGGGCGGTCATGGCGATTTTTTCCGATTGGCCGACGGGGGCGGTCATGGCAATTTTTTGGCGGCTGCGATTGGCGCCCGAGATATATTGAAACAGGGCCTGAAAGGCTTTGCTTCCTGCTTCTTCGCGCGGTCCCTCGACGCTGACTTCGGCCTGTACCGAAGGGGCGTAGTCCCGCACCTCGAAGTCGCCCTCTTGGAGGACGAGATTGTATTTGGCTTCTTCTGTGGCCTGGGCCTTGATTGCTCCGCACGCCAAAAGAGCGAAGGTGGCACTGAGCAAAAGCGCGATTTTGAGTGTTGTTTTAAACATGTTTGTCTCCTGTAGAGCAGCTGACTTAAGCCTAACACCTGACCGGACTTGAACTGTGAAAGTGTGTCTTAGGCAGAGAAACAGCCGAAAAAAAACAAAAGACCTTGGCGTGGAAGCCAAGACCTTTTGCGCTTTTGCGAGATTCAGAGAGAAACTTTAATGCGCTTGCAGGGCACCAAAAATCTGTTGGTAGCCGCTGAGCAGGTGAACCATGGCCGGAAATTGGGAAGACAGGCGCTGGTATTCTTGGTGGGTCAGGTAACGGGCATATGTAGGCACCAAGACCGTGGCCATATCTGGACGTTTGCTGAAAATGTCAATCAGGGCATCACAGAGGCTGACCGGATTGGGGGCAAAGCTGTTCAGGTAAGGGATGGCTTCAGAAGCACTGGCTGGCATGGGACTCATAATCGTATTTCCTTTGAGGCATTTGGTTCGTGTTTTTAGCATAGCCCGATTTGCCTTGTGGGATCTGTGAGCGATCCCCCAAATCTTGATCAGATCTGAGTTTGCTATGCTTTTGCTTTGGTTTGGCTCTGAAGGGTTTGAACGTCCGGGATCACACGCCGAAAAGGTTGCCAAGCCAGATAAGTCCAACTGCGCAAAAGCCATTCGTCTGGCCCCATTCGCCATTTGCGCAGCCAAGCCTGTGCGCAGATCATGAGCAGGCTTTGCAACAGAATTGGGCAAAGCAGACATGCCAGCGGAGAGAGTGTGCCAAAAGCACGTAAACCCCAATGGGCGAAAATAAGCGAGCCAATCAGCGCCTGTCCGACATAGATTGTCAAAGACATACGACCGCAAGCAATCAGCGCTGGTCTGAGCCAGGTTCCTTCGCGCCATTGCAACAGGATCCATACATAACAAAGTGCGAGCAATGGGGCCGTGAGTGCTTCTTGCGCCCAGATGAGTAAGCGATCAGCTTGGGGCAAAACAAGCAGATGTTCCCAAGCATAGAGTGCATTGCCAGCGCATGCCACCGCAGCCAGAGGCAGCATCTGTTTGGCTTTCAGGGCTTGGAGCGTTGCAAGACTGTGCTCGCGTTGGGCACAGATGCCCAACAAGGCCATGGCCAACATGGTGGGCCAATTGAATAAAGGGGTCAGTAGATAAAACACAATCAGATCTTGCCCCCGTTGCGTCAGCGCATCCCAAGCTGAGCCCAGGTAAGCAGCAGTGGCCTGATGTTGTAACTGCATCAATTGCGCCTGTTGTACAGGTGAATCCAAACCTGATACAAGCGCCAAAACCAAGCGACCTGCGACCGCCAATCCAAGTGCCGCCACAGCCCCATTCAGCAGATGCCGCGTGCTGGCTTTTTGCAAAAGCCAGAGCACCGCACCGAGTAGCGCATAAGAAACGAGAATATCCCCCACAAATAAAAAGCAGGCATGAACCAACCCAATCAACGCCAGACCCAATAAACGGCGCCAGTACCAGCCAGGTCGCACTGGTTGAGCATGCGTGCGCGCCAAAAGCAGGGAAAAGCTATAGCCATATAAAAAGGCAAACAGAATATAAAATTTGCCTTCAAAGGCAAACGCATTCAGCCAGATGGCCACATAGTCGAGGATGGAATGTGCCCGTGCGAGCGGATCTTGGTAAAGGGCATGGGCAAAAAATGGAAAATTAACCACAAGAATGCCCCAAAGTGCGCAGCCGCGCAGCAGATCAGGAGCACTTTCTCGTTTAGACATGGTTACACCCCAATATGCGCAAAGAGAGGAAGCGGGCTTGTTGCTCTTGTTCCAAACAGGCTTCGGGTGTGAGTGGCTGGGCCAGTCGCCCGACCAGTCCTTCCAACAGCAGCAGGAGGGCATTGGCTTTCCAAGACAATTCTGTCGGGTCTGAAATCTCAGGCAGCAATTGCTTTAAATCAGCCAATACTTGCTCATACAGGCGCTCACTGCTGGCCTGTTGAGCGGCTACCAGTTCAGGGTGTCGGGCGATGTAGATCGCCATATCGCTCAGCAACAGGCAGTCCCGTTGCAGATGTTCGTCGATAGGCCAAAGCCACAAACGATCGAGCCAGTCTTCAAGGGCCGTGGCCGGCGGATTTTGCAGGCGAAGGAGTAACCAATCGTCGTAGGCTGTAATCAAGGCTGTAATCAAGGCCTGTTTACTCGGAAAATAGCGATACAACAGGCCCGAACTGATCCCTGCGTACCGGGCAATCGTATCGGTGGATGTCGCGGCAAAGCCTTCCTGAGCAAAGCAGTCAGCAGCAGCCCAAAGAATGGCATCAGCCGAGTGAGTTGCTTTACGTGCCATAAAACCTCCCAATTTAATAAGTGAACGCTCACTCATTAAATCAAAATACCCATCTATGTGTCAAGCCAGAATCTGTTGTCTTGATGACTGCTTGAGAATGAAAGTTTAATTTTAGAGTTTGGCGGTGAGCTGAATCCGGCGGCGCTTGGGATCGACTTCCAGTACCTTCACACGCAGGGTCTGTCCGACTTTGACCACGTCCTGGGGGTCTTTGACAAATTTATGCGCCAATTGCGAAATATGCACGAGCCCGTCTTGGTGCACACCAATGTCCACAAAAGCCCCAAAAGCAGTAATATTGGTGACCCGGCCTTCAAAGAGCATGTCGACTTTGACGTCTTCCAGCTCTTGCACGTCGTCGCGAAAGGCGGGCGCTTCAAATTGGTCACGCGGATCCCTGCCCGGTTTTTGCAATTCGTGCAGAATGTCTTTGAGGGTGTGTTGGCCGATGTCGCCCTGCATGTATTTTTGCAGTTCGAGCCGGGGCAATAATTCGGGGTGTTTGGGCAGTTCAGCCAGGGCCACCCCCAGATCTTTGGCCATTTGTTCGACCACGGGGTAATGATCGGGGTGTACGCCGCTGTTGTCGAGGGGGTTACTCGCTTGGCGCAGGCGCAAAAAGCCCGCCGCCTGTTCATAGGTTTTGGCACCCAGGCCTTTGACCTTGCGCAGTTCTTTGCGGGATTTAAACCCGCCTTGGGCATCGCGGTGGCTGACAATCTCACGGGCCAATTTGGGCCCGAGGCCCGAAACCCGCTCCAGCAGAGGCGCCGAAGCGGTATTTAATTCCACACCCACTTGGTTGACGCAGCTCTCGACAATTTGTCCGAGTTTTTCGACCAGGGCATTCTGGCTCACGTCGTGTTGGTATTGGCCCACACCCAGTGAGCGCGGTTCGACTTTGACCAACTCCGCCAAGGGGTCTTGTAGGCGGCGGCCAATCGAGATCGCGCCACGCACGGTTAAATCCAAATCTGGGAACTCTTGGCGGGCAATCTCAGAGGCCGAATAGATCGAGGCCCCCGATTCTGAGACCCGCACCACCAGTGCTGAATTATTCTCGGCTTTGAGCCAGCTGCGCACGGCTTTTTCGGTCTCGCGGCTGCCGGTGCCATCGCCAATCGCAATCGCCGCCGGTTGGTATTTGTGCAGCAATTTGAGAAAGGTCTCTTTGGCCCGTTGTTCGTTTTGAATCAGGTAAATGACCGTGTCTTCGAGGTATTGGCCTG
>JBIKWL010000162.1:0-11495 GCA_044356335.1 Candidatus Sericytochromatia bacterium | reverse complement strand
GCCGATTTGGATTCTGATGGTTCTGTATTAGAACTGATTTTGACAGCTCCCGTTGTTGTTGCAAGTTGGATCAATCTTCAATACCTTGGTTCTACTGCTGCTCCCGAAGTCTATGGTGCGGGTGACAAAGTATTGCATACCATTGTCGGGGGGATCGGTGTGAGCGAAGGCAATAATCCAGATCTCAAATTCGGTCTGGCAAAGCAATCAGTTGATTTTGAAGGATCTCCCTATCATCAGCCCTCGCGGTTACATGTCTTGATACAGGCCTCTCAGTCAAACATTGAACGTGTCTTAAATAAACATGCCGAAGTCAAAAAATTAGTCGAAAACGAGTGGATTCATTTGTTTGCTTTTGAAACAGGCAGTCAACTGACCCAAAGAACGCTCAATGGATGGCAGCTCGTTTCTTGAGTTGTTTCTTTGCTTGACGCGCTTGACGATTGGATGATCCGACCAAAGGCAGATCTGCAGCTACATACCGACCTTCTCCATGTTAAGCTGTGGAGATATCCTTTTTGAGAAATGGCTTCATGTCCAGTTTGCGCCTCTTGGTTTATTACAGCAAAGGTGTTGTTTTCTACGCCCTGGTAGCCTCTGCCATTATGCTTTTTTTGGCATCGATTATTCCTCCTCATCCAATATTTGGCACCCAGTTAAAACACCCCCCCTGGTTTTTTCTCATTCTTTTGGCCACCTTGGGCATTCCCTCTGGCATTATCTGGCACCGCTATCTACACGTCTCAGAACGCTACCATTATAGCAATCACGGGCTGAGTGGTCTTCAGTGTGGGTCTTTTGCGGCTTTGCTGGTGTGGCTGATCTCTATAGCCGCTGCGATGGGCTTACACGCTTGGCAAAACAACGATTGGCTCTCTCGGCAATTGCGCTTTGAAGGCTCTGTCTTGGAATCGCTGCTCTCCAGCGCAATACAGAGCAGCCAAACCTGGCTCAAAGCCCATCCCCAGGTGGTGATTGTGGCAACGGTGTTCCTGCTGATACTGGGGCTTGCTGCCGTGATCAATTGGCTCTCAGACTCAGCAGAAGGCTTTGAAGACAGCGAAAAACCCGGCTGGGAATTGAGCGTCGACAGCGCTGTTCACAGCTTTGGCCCGTGCAATGTGCTCAAAGGGGCCTGGCTCAAATGCCGGAGTGGAGAGATTCTCGGTCTGCTCGGTCGCAATGGCTGTGGCAAATCCACTCTCTTACAGATTCTCTTTGGCACCCTCAAAGGCGATTTCCGCGCGCTCTTGCTCAACGGCCACCCCCTCAAAAAGCTCTATCTTTTGGGCCTCTGTGCCTATTTGCCCCAAGCCACTTTTTTGCCCCGCGGCCTGACCGTCAAGCAGGTCATTCTGCTCTTTGCAGGACAGCCCCGCGAAGGCCTGTTGGCTGAAGAGCCCCGAATCAAAGAATTGGGCCCCAAACGGATTCACGAACTCTCAGGGGGAGAGTTGCGTTTTTTGGAGCTGGGGTTGGTCTTGGCGTTAAAACGCCCGATTCTGCTTTTCGATGAGCCCTTCAGTGAATTGGAGCCGATCTACAAACAGCGGGCCCGTAAATGGATTCAATTGGCGGCAGAACAGGGAAGTGCCGTGATCTTAACCGACCACGACTATGCTCAGATCATTCAACTCAGCCACCGTCTAATGCTGATGCACCACGGCCAAACTGAAGAGGTCCATGATCTCAAAGCCTTAAACAAGATATATCTGCCTGATTAAAAACGGTCTTTGCTTCTCAGCCCAAATCTGTGATGCGGCCTGTGTTAGAATGCTCTCATGGAACATCCTCTGAGTTTAAAATTAATCAAACACATCTTGATTCGCGCCCTAGCGGTGATGGTGGTCTTTGGTCTGGCCTTTGTCCTTTTCACAGGTGTGCTTCCCAGCCCCTGGCCCTACCCGGTTGGATTTTTGGCCTTTGGGATTGTGCTGCTGGCTTTCCGATCGGTCTCTCGGTCTTCGTCCTCTGAATGGGGCAAACACCCGGCTCATTCTTCTTTGCCCGACCAGCACAACCCCAAATAGGCCCTTAGACATGCAGCTACGCGTTTGCTTAAGCCAAACTTGGAACGCCCTGCCAATCAGTGCCGAAGAACAGGTTAAAATTTCGCTGGCACGTCTGCCTGAGGGCCTTGAAGTTAAAGTGGCAACGCCTTTTTACGCAGATCCTTCGCCGCCCTTTCCGGTGGGGCCCAGTGATGGGCTCTGGGATTATGAGGTGGTGGAGTTGTTTTTGGTACATGGCGAGCAATACACCGAGCTAGAGTTGGGGCCCCACGGGCATTATCTCTTACTGCGCTTGGATGGCATTCGCCAGGCTTTTGCCCGCGCTTTGCCATTGCCTTATCACTGGGAAATCACCGGCAAAAGCTGGTGGGGTGAGACCCTGATCCCCTGGGAATACCTGCCTCCCGAACCTTGGACCTTTAATGCCTATGCCATTCATGGCAGTGGTGAGCAGCGCAGGTATTTGGCCCTGTTTGCCGTGCCAGGCCCAGAGGCGGATTTTCACAGGCTGCACTTTTTTCAACCCTTGGTCTGGGAGCCTTTGCAGACATGACAATGAAATGCCCCGGTCTCTGAAGCGGAAATCAAAATCTAACCCCACCACTCCAAAGACCTTTAGGTTCCGAGTTCCCAGGCCAATTGGTAGTCTTCTTGTTCGCGGGTGCGCAATTGCAGTTGAATGCCCATGCCTTGCAATTTCATCAGGGCCACCTCTTCGTCGATATCCGTAGGCACGGGATAGACTTTTTTGTCTAATTGGCGGTGGTGTTTGACCAAATGCTCCAAAGAGAGGGCCTGATTGGCAAAACTCATGTCCATGACCGAGGCCGGGTGGCCATCCCCACAGCTCAGATTGATTAAGCGGCCCTGCGCCAGCAAATAGAGACGTTTGTCCGGCAGGTGGTAACAATCCACCAGGGGGCGCACCTCTTCTTTGTGGCTGGCCAATTCTTCGAGGGCCTGAATCTCTATCTCGGAGTTAAAATGGCCGGCATTGCAGAGAATGGCTGCGTCTTTCATGGCTGCAAAGTGCTTGCGGCGAATCACATTGAGATCCCCTGTGGCGGTAATAAAAATATCCCCGAGTTGGGCTGCTTGGTCCATATGGGTGACAAAGAAACCATCCATGGCGGCTTCGAGGGCATGTAAAGGGTTTACCTCGACCACTATCACAATCGCACCAAGACCCCTCGCCCGCATGGCCACCCCTTTGCCGCACCATCCGTAGCCACAGACCACCATGTTTTTGCCCGCCAAGAGAATATTGGTCGAACGCATCAGGGCATCGATGGTGCTTTGGCCTGTGCCATAGCGGTTGTCGAAAAGGTATTTACTTTTGGCATTATTAACGGCCATCACGGGGAATTGCAACACCCCGTTGCGGGCCATGCTGCTCAAGCGGGTGACACCCGTTGTGGTCTGTTCGGTTCCACCAATGACCTCTGGCAATTGCTCTTTGCGCTTTTTGTGTAATTCAGAGATCAAGTCTGCGCCGTCGTCCAAGGTCAAGTGGGGGCGGCTGTCGAGCACGGCGTTGATGTGTTTGTAGTAGGTGATATTGTCTTCGCCCCGGCGGGCAAAAACAGGGATATCCAGCTCGGTGGCCAAAGCTGCGGCGATATCATCTTGGGTACTGAGGGGATTAGAGGAACAGAGGGCGACTTCGGCTCCACCAGCTTTGAGGGTGCGCATTAAATTGGCGGTCTCAGCGGTGACGTGTAAACAGGCCCCAATTCGGTAGCCTTGAAAGGGCTGGCGACTTTCAAATTGCTGACGCACCTGACTCAAGACCGTCATGTTGTTATCAGCCCAGAGAATTTTGCTCATTCCCGAAGGAGCCAGGCTGGGATCAGAAATGTCGAAAGCCACAGCGGCGGACTCCTTCGGCTAGAAAGATGCAAAAAAAGAAAAGGTACCCGTAAGGGGATTCGAACCCCTGTCGCCGCCGTGAAAGGGCGGTGTCCTAGGCCTCTAGACGATACGGGCGGGTGGTGAGCCATCCGCGACTCGAACGCGGGACCCATTGATTAAAAGTCAATTGCTCTACCGACTGAGCTAATGGCTCATGATACTACAGATAACTCGGTTTGTCATCCAGTTTTTGAGGCGACTTCTAGATATCCGTCTCAGAAACAAATTTAGTATAAACGATGCCCAGATGGGGTGCAATAGGAAAGGGCCTGTGAAAATCTGAATCTGTCTCTAACTTTGCAGGAATAATCGTTGTATTTTCAAGCAGCCATTGGGTTTCGGCGAAACTAAAAACAGCAGTATGAGGATTGACGGGCCATTCCAGAAAAGTGGGCTTCCCTGAAAGTCGAGCTGCAAAGGCTGCCAGAAAAGCGTATTCTGGCTCTGTCACCCAGAGGGCTTGCCAATGGATTTCTTGCAAAAGGTGAAACAAGAAGAGTTGGGTGTCGACACTTTGGGCCATTCCGCCCCAAGTGAGCTGGGTAATGCCTTGGGTTTCAGTCAGGGCCGTTTCCCAGGGCAGCAGGCGGCTGTCTTGCTGCACGCTCAAAAATTGCCAAGGGCTGGGCAATTCTGGCTGCCAAATGGCGAGCTTTGGCAGGGTGGGGCCCAAGCAGAGAAGGTGGGCAGACGTTGTCATTGTAAGGGTTTGGCTTGTTTCAGATTTCTGATTTAAAATTAAAAGACAGGCCCATGGTATCATAAAAAACATGAGTGAATATTGTCAGGCCATTGTGGGTTATTTGGTGCCCCGGCGCTCCTGCCGGAATTTGCCAGATGCCCGCTGCATTAAATGCCAAGCGTCTATCTGCCATGATCACGCCCGCATCAATCAAGCGGGGGTTTTGTGCACTGCTTGTGCATTGCCAGAGTCTTTAAAGGGCTTTGAACTCAAAAATGAAGTCTGGTTTACCCCCGAAGATCTGAGCAGCTTTTCTGAAGCTTGGCGCAAACAAAAAGGAGCGCAGGGCGGCTGGGTTGACTTTACCTGAGCGGCGTCTGCTCTTTTATGCGCTTGGTGGTGGAACAGGCCATTTGAACCGGGCCTATGCTCTGGCCCGGCGGGTCAAGCGCCATTTGCCAGCTGTCACGCCCCTGATTCTGAGTTCCGCTCCCATCATCCCCCCCTTTTTACAAGAGGGGCTGAGTTTACTGCGTTTGCCCTCTGTCAGCGAACATCAGGCCACAGGACTCCATCCCCGCTGGGTGCAAACCTTGCTGCGGGATTACCAGCCAGATGTATTGGTGGTCGATAGCCACAGCCAGGGGGTCTGGCAAGAGCTGGAGGAGATCTGGCCCGAATTGCAAGGCCAAAAAATCTTTCTGCGCCGCGATGCCAACATACGGCCTGCGACTTTGCCCTATGACCTGAGTTGGCTGTTGACGCCGGAGGCTGAGGGGTGGCTGCTCAATCGTCAGAGAGATGAACTCAAAAGCCGGGCCCAGGCTTTGGCCTTGCTCAAGGCCGATCCCGATTTGCCGGTTGTGCTGCTGGCGCACAATGGTCCGCCCCCTGAAACTCAGGCCTTTTTTCTAAGGGCCTATTTGGCCTTACAGGCTTTGCCCTTGCAATTGCGTCTGGTTTCACTGGCCCCACCGGGGCTGCCCGAATTATTGCCTCTTTGGCTCAGCTATTTTCCCATCAGTGAGCTCTTAAACGGGGTCGACCTCTTGGTGGGCGGCGGTGGCGTGAATCTGCTTTGCGAGAGCCAGGCCTTTGGCAAACGTTCCCTCTTTTGTGCCTTTGAGCGCCCGATCGATCGACAGAACCTGCGTATTTTGCCCAGTGATTTACTCAAGTGGGATGCGGCCCCGACTGAATGGGCCCGGCAGGTGAGCGAAAAATTGGCGCAAAAGCCACCTGAGCCCGTGAATGGCGACAAAACCCGAGAACTTGCTTGCTTGCTCGCAAAAATGCTGGATTGAATGGCCTTTTGATTCGGGTCTGAGGCGGTTATACTGCGCTAAGCATCACCCAATTTTTGCTGAGCGGAAGTCCCTATGCCCACAGACAAACTCAACCTCGATTTTTTGCCCAAACATGTGGCCCATTTGTTGGAGCAAGAAAAAACCGCCGAATTGCAAGCGCTCTTGGCCCAGTTCAGATCTGAAGATGTGGCTGAAGCCTTGTTGGAACTGGACTATGCTGAGATCCGTACGGTCTTAACCTGGGTTGAGGTGGAATTGGCCAGTGAACTGATCACCCATATCGACTCGGATTATTGGTATGAATTGCTGATGCCGATGGATGAGACCCGTTTGGTCGAGATTGTGCGGGAATTGCCTTCAGACGAAGCGGCCGACCTGCTCAACGAACTTGACGACGATCTGGCCGAAAAAATCCTGGCAGCCCAGAGCAATAGCGAATCGTTCCAAAATCTGGCTACCCTTTTGCAATACCCCGAAGAGACTGCTGGGGCCATGATGAACCCCGATATTGTCTATGTGCCTGAGTCCCTGAATACCGATCAGGCTCTGAGTATGATCCGCCAGAATATTGAGTCCTTTAAAGACATCAACTACATTTATATCACCGACTCCCGTCGGCGCTTGACGGGGGTTTTGCCCCTGCCTGCTTTAATTGCTGCGCCCACCCAATCCCTGATCGAAGAAGTCATGACCCGCGACGTGATTGCCGTAGACGTAATGATGGACGAAGACGACGTGGTCGACATCGTGCGCAAATACGAGCTAATGACTGTGCCTGTGGTCGATGCCCAGCAGCGCCTCTTGGGGATTATCACGATCGACGATATCCTCGACGTGATTGAAGAACAGGCCGACGAAGAGGCCTATAAAATGGCTGCTTTGGGGGAATTGGACAATCAGGCTTCGGCTTTTCAGGCGGCCCTGACCCGTATTCCCTGGCTCTTGATCTGTCTGGGTGGCTCTGTTTCTGCGGGCACCATTATCCATCTGTTTAAACACACCCTGGAAGAGGCCATTGTACTGGCTTCGTTTATGCCTGCGGTGATGGGCATGGCGGGCAATACCGGCGTCCAGACCTCAACTCTTTTGATTCGCAATATGGGTGGGGGGCCGCTGCCTCGCAATTATCTCTGGCGCATGGTGCTGCGCGAATTTCGCACAGCTTTTGTGATTGGCCTGCTCTGCGGTGCCATTGCCAGCTCCGTGGCGATTTACTTTTTTCATTCGAATCCGCTGATTGGCGTGGTGATTGGCCTCTCACTTTTTTTGAGTATTTTGTTCTCGACATTTTTGGGCACCAGTTTGCCCTATCTCTTTCAGAAATTTGAAATAGACCCAGCAGTAGCTTCAGGGCCTTTTGTCACCACGATCAACGATTCAACCGCGCTGATCATTTACCTGGGCATTGCCAGCCTGGCCCTGCGCTATTTGCTCTGACTCCATCGGCATCCCAATTTAGCGATAGCTTAATCTTTTTTTAGCGTACAGATAAGAAAGAAATAGCTGCTTGAAGCGGATAATCTTATTAATTAATGCGTAGAGGATTTATTCAATGAAACGTTTTGCCCGTCTGCTGCCTGCTCTGCTGGGTCTCTCTCTGTTTGTGGGCTGTTCTGCCCAAACCCTGCCTGTGGCCCTGCGCGGCGCAAATACCCCCGCTCAATTCAACCGCATGAGCGCCCCTGGCAATGCCAAGACCATGCCCCAAGCCATGATCATGGACAATTTCAGCGCTTGGGTCAAAGCTCAGCAGCCTCCCAAAGCAGACTTTGCCTTTGCTTCAAGCGAAGAGCCTGATGGCGTTCCCGTTGAAGGCCAAGCTGTCGATCGCTTGCCGAACGCCTCTGGCCCCAAAGCTTTTACCTATCTGACCTACGAAGCCCTCGATAATAACCTCTTTGGCGATCTCAACCGCATTATTGATACCCTGGAATTGGTCGGCAGCAACCCCCAAATGAACCTGCTGGCCCAAACCGATAGCTTAGGCCCCGGCAACACTGCCCGTTATTTTATCTCTCCCGACAAAAAATTTGACAACAATGCCCCGATCATTGCCTCTCCTTATGTCAAACTGGCCGAAGAAAATTCCGGTGATCCCCGTACTTTGACCCAAGCTGTTAATTGGGCCTTTGGCGCATACCCTGCTCGTTTTAATTGGCTGAATCTCTCCACCCACGGTATGGGTTTTGCGGGCATTAACTACGATGACAATCCCGAAGCCAGCATGAATATCATGGGCTTTGCCCAAAGCGTGCGCCAGGGCCTGAATGGCAAAAAGCTTGACGTGGTCAGTTTTGATGCCTGTCTGATGGCCACTGCTGAAGTCGGATCTGAATTGCAAGACATCAGCAATATCATGGTCGGCTCCGAAGACTCCACCTATTATTGGGGCCGCGGCTATGCCCAGACCATGGCCAAAATTGCCCAAAATCCCGCAGCCATGAACCCCGACCAGATTGTGCGTTCGATGGTCTTGGATGTTCACAGCAAAGGGACTTCCAATATGACGCTGACAATCTCTGCCATTGACCTGCGTAAAATGAAAGAACTCGAACCCGAACTCGATCGCTTTGCCCGTTCGATGCGCAAGGCCCTGACTACGCAAAAATCTGCTGTCATTCGCGCCATGCAACAGACCCGCGAGTTTCACATGGGTGAAAATATCCCCTTCCGCGATCTCAACCGCATCCTGAGTCTGACCAAAACCCTGGTCAAAGACGCCGAAGTGACCGCTTCTGCCGATCGCATCAACCATATTCTCTTCCGCCGGGGCCTGATCATGCTGGCCCGCCAGAACAGGCTCGAAAATGGCGAAGGTCGGGGCCTTTCGATCTACCTGCCCACCGATGGCCAAGTCAGCAAAACCTATTTGCAGACCCGTCTGGCCCGCTCCACCCAGTGGGATGAGTTCCTGCTGGATCTGAACGCAGCCATCGCCGCTGGCGCTCCTGCTGCACCGGCCCGTTAAGGCCAGATAAACAGTTTTTTTCTAACTCTCTACGCTATTGGGCGGGCATATGTCCCGCCTTTTTCTTTTTTTGTATTTTAGCGTTGGTAATTGTCGTATACAGGTTTCCATGTGCCATCGGCTTGCTCAGGCGTCTTGGTAAGATCAAAGACAAAATCGGGCTTTTCTGGTGGCAGCAGTTTGAACTTGGAAATAAGTTCACCATTGGGACTCAGACCCACAATATCGGCATAGTGATTTTCGCCTTGTTTGACAACAAAAATCGGGGCTTGTTCAGAGAAAGAGGTCTGAGAGCCTGTGCCCAAATAGGCGTAAGTGGGTGGTGTGAATAAGGCTTCAAACTGGCCGGGTTGCTCGGGGGTTCCTTTGAGATGGTAAACCTGACCTCCCCCACACTGGGCCAAGATCTGATTGTATTGGGCTTTGTACAGTGTTATACAGGACTTCGGCATGGCCGTTTCTAAGCGGGTCTGCCCAGTCGCAACGTCTAAGAGATAGATTTTGTGAATGACGTTTGCAGGGCCGCCGGGCACCTCTTGGATGAGGTCGACAGAGAGCAATAGTTGATCCGTGATCCAGAGGTAGGGGGTGCCTTTGACTTGAAAGGGCAAGACCTTTTTTCCCTCATGGATTTGATTCAAGAGAGCGAAGTGTTGAAAATTGGGGGAAAAGAGGGCCCTTTGATCATCGTAATTACCAATTGAAATATCCGCTGCACCCGGCAATAAGCTGGCTTTAAAGGTGTTTGTGTTGTAGAGATAATAATCCTGCCAGGGAGGCGTTGGATCGCTCACACGCGGGCTCAATTGAATCGAAAAATCATATTTGCCTTTTTGATTGAATAATTTGAGTTTTTTGATCAGGATTTGCTCCCCTTGATAGGGATAAATGGTAAACGTATTGCTCGAATAATCAGGGATAGCGGGCGGCAGTGGCATTGGCGTTGTGCTGCCTGTTGGCAGGTGATATTGATAGATCTTGCTCGCTGCCAAATAGTAGAGATATTCCCCCTGCACAAAATACTGATCAATCAGGCGTGTAGACACAATTTCTTTCGTTTTTTGAGCCAGATCGACAATATACAAAGTTGTTCTTACCTGAACGGAGGCATCGGTCGAGCTGTCCAGAGCTATCACCCGATCGTGATCGACCCAGATCAGCGGGTTCGCCAGGTATCGGTCGGAAGTGAATTGCAGTGCAGCTGGCAGTCTTTCATTTTTGCCTGTGGCCCGGTCAAATAACCACAGGCCCGAATACCAGGTTCGACGGGCAGCAAGCCCTTTGCTGTCTTTAAAATCCACTTCTTCAGTGGTGTCATAGGCATACAATAATTTGCTGAAATCGGCATTGGGCAAAGCCATTTTATACACATAAGACTCGCGTTTGGCGCTGACATCTTTTTCACTTTTTCCCAACAGACCGGGATGGGAGTTAGATGCGAGCGTTGGGGAGATGGACGCTTTGGGCCGAATAAAGTCGTCGGTTTCAATCACCGGTTGAGGGAGTAAATTACAAGCAGAAAATAGCAGTAAAAATGGCCACAGCGTTTTTTTCATCTGAATGCTCCTGTTTCTTCGATAGCGGTATTCCTGAAAAAGGTTTGCCATTGGTCGGGTCCGTCTTTGTATTCGGCGGGTACTTCAAACACAAAATCGGGCTTTTCTGGCGGTAGCAGTTTGAACTTGGAAATAAGCTCCCCATTGGAACTCAGCCCCATAATATCGGCAAAATGCGCTTGGCCTTTTTTCACCACAAAGATGGGGGCCTGTTGATTAAAATTTTTATCTAAGCCATAGGCCGAACCCAAGCTGGCATAAAGAGGGGGTGAAAACAAGGGCACAAACTGACCCGGTTGCTCGGGCGTTCCCGTCAGATGCATCACTTGGTCATTACAAAAGGCAAGTATACGATTGTGTTCCGCTTTGTACAGGGATTTACAAGGCGTTGGAAAAGAGGTCTCAAAGCTGTTTTTCCATGTTTCCAGATCCTGAATATAGACTTTATTGATCATTTTTTCTCCATTGCTTCTTGTTTCATAATCGACAGAAAGCAATAAGGTATCACTGATCCAGAGATAGGGACTGCCCATCGGCGTTAAATCGATAGGTCCAGAAGATTCGTAAATTTTGTTTGAAATGGTATAGCGTTTGAAATTGGGAGAAAAAAGCAAGCTATTTATCAAATAATCATCTCTTTCATAATCCACGGCACCGGTCAATACACGGGCCTGAGCATTACGCGTATTGTAGAGATAATAATCATAGACCGCCTGTGGGGGAGGGGCTGGAGGGGCTAGACTTAACTTCACTGAAAAATCATATTTGCCCACTTGCCTTTTGGTCTTTGTCTTGGCAATCACGATCTGATCTCCTTGGTAGGGAGCGATGTTAAATCCATTTTCGGGAAACTCAGGGGCTGCACTGGGCAAAGCCAATGGTTTCGACTGCTCCGATAGAAGATCATATTGATAGATTTTGTTCTGTGCCAAAAAATAGACAAAATTGCCTTGGATAAAATAAGTTTTAATTTTGGCTGTTGAGATGATCTTTTTGACACCTTGGGCAAGATCCACAATCACCAATGCCTCTTCTTTGAGGAAGCCTGTTTTTGTGTTT
>JBIKWL010000042.1:0-38868 GCA_044356335.1 Candidatus Sericytochromatia bacterium | reverse complement strand
AGGCTGCTCTGGCAAAGCCCCCGTATCCCCGTGAATAATCACCCCGCCACAGCGGGCATCGATGGGAACCAGGGGCAACCAAATCGTAACAAAATCCTGCATATGGCGATTATACGAGATATCTTGGTGGACAGGTACACCCGACCAGCGGTGGCCGGGCAAAACAAAGCGGGCGGTGGGGGGCATGTGCATCCCGACACGCTGCCCAGGAAAGATTTCAGCCAAAAGTGCTTGAATGCCAGCACTGCGAGGAATGGTCCAGAGCACAGGGTCTAAACGGGTCTCAAGGCTAAAATGGCCGACCAAAATCTTGCGCAATTCGATTGGCAAGGCCTCAAAACGCGCAGGCTCTCGCTCACAGGCCAACATAAAATCCCCCAAAGCCGAAAGTTCTGGCAGTTCAAGCGCGTTTTGCAATCGCTGGCAAGACTCCACTTGGGCTTGAGCAAGCAAGGCATGCAAGAGCTGTATTTCTGAGGCCGTTAAAACACCCCGGCAGACTTGGTAGCCGTGCTGCCGGAAAAAATCCAAATCAAATTTCATGGTTTGACCAAATAGCCCGCAGGCACATTGGTCCAAGGCAAGGTTTTGACCTGCAAACCGGGTTTGTCCGCCAAAAACTCATCGACGGCCAAGGTCTCTCCCGGCCACTCTTTGATCGCGTATTCGTCAAAGAGCAAAATGCCGCCCCGCGAGAGTTTGGGCCAGAAAGCCTCCAAAGCAGCCCGCGTGGGCTGATACAAATCGCAGTCAAAATGCACCAACGAGAAGCGGACGCCAGGGTTATCGGCCACAAACGCCGGAGCCGTGGTTTCAATATTGCCTTCGATCAGCTTGACACGGGCCTTCCACGGCACAAAACGATCAGCATCAAAAATCCCGATTGCCGATTGCAATTCGTCATAAAAGGCTTCAGGCGAAAAGCCCCCGACCTCTTTCTGGGTCTGGTCGAAATTAGAGCCGTCAGCGGCATCGATCTGGGTAAAGCCCCGCCAATTGTCAAAACCATAGACAACTTTGGTGCGGTCGCCGACACAGTGGGCCTCCAATAAATTGGCCCAGGTCATCAGGCCCAGGCCGCGAAAGACCCCCAATTCAGCTATATCTCCCGGCACTTCCAAGGTTTGCAAAAAGAGTTGGCTGTGGGCCAAAAAACGCTTGAGCCACTGGCGCCGGGCCAAGACGGGAAAAAGCTGTATGGCCTCCAGAGGCGAAATACCAAAACGTTCGCAGTGAACGGCAATGCGCTCTTCGAGTTCGGCATCAGGGCCGGTTTTTTTAAAGCCATCAAAGGGACGTTCATCCATGGTGTTGCTCCAGAATCTGTTTCAGGGCACTGACAATTTCAGCCTGTTCACTTTCTAAAAGCTCAGGAAAAAGGGGCAAGGCCAATGTTGTGGCTGCTGCCAGCTCCGCTTCGGGACAGGAATTGTCGGGCCAGTTATCGGCATACACCGCTTGGCGGTGCTGGGCCACGGGGTAATAAGGCAGGCATTCAAAGCCCGCTTGGGCCATTTCAGCCATGACCTGATCGCGGCGTGAACGCCCGCCAGGAATGCGCAGGGCATAGTGATGAAAGACGCTGTAGGTCTGCGCTGAGATTTCCAAAGGAGGCAAGTCCACAGGCACCCCCGCCAAAAGAACCTCGTAATGTGCCGCCAAGGCCCGCCGCCGGGCGTTCCAGCCATCGAGATAGGGCAATTTCACCCGCAAGACAGCGGCCTGAAGGGCATCTAAGCGGGAATTAAAGCCGGTATAGTCCTGGATATTTTTGCGCAACATGCCATGCTCACGCAGGCCGAGCATCTGCGCATAAATGGCATCAGAAGAGGTCGTCACAAGTCCGCCATCGCCATAACAGCCCAGGTTTTTGGTTGGGAAAAAGCTAAAACAGCCAGCATCGCCGAGACTGCCCACTTTTGCCCCACCATAGGTCGCACCAATCGCCTGGGCACAGTCTTCGATCACCTGCAGGCCATGTTGCTGGGCAAACGCGTTAATTGCGTCCATATCACAGGGATAGCCATGTAAATGCACAGGCAAAATGGCTTTGACACCCTTTTGCAAGGCGGCTTCGAGCAAATCGGGATTGAGACTATCGCTGCCGGGCAGAATATCCACAAACAGGGCTTCAGCCCCGGTACGGGTGATGGCCTCAGCGGTGGCGGTAAAACTCATGGCTGTGGTGATCACTTTGTCGCCCGCGCCAATGCCTGCCGCTTTGAGCGCCAGAATCAGGGCATCGGTGCCAGAGTTGACGCCCACAGCATATTTAACACCGAGATAAGCAGCCAATTCCTGTTCACAGGCCTGCAAAACCGGGCCTTTGATATACCAGCCCGAAGCCAACACCTCTTCGATCGCCGGGCGCACAGCCTCTGCCAGGGTATGATACTGCCTGCGCAGATCGGTAATCGGAATGCGAATCATGGGGGCCACCTGTGTAAAAATTCAGATGTTTCAGTATAACACCCCGCTTTCTCTGGGCTGTACAGCAAGCCAGCAAAGGTAGGCGTGCGGTGGACAAATTGGCCCAAGTTTGGCTCAAAGACGGGCACCAACAGTGGATTCTGATCCATGCGGAAGTACAAAGTTTCTTTGACGCAGCTTTTTCGGAACGGATGTTTAGCTATTTTTATCGCATCTACGACAAATACCGCCAACAGATTGCCGCGATTGTGGTACTTGCTGACAAAAAAAAGAACTGGAAACCAGATACTTTCAATCTGAGTCTGGCCAATACGCAACTGACTTATACCTATCCGGTTTACAAGATTTTAGAACAAGATGAAAATACCCTGCAAGCAGTCAACAACCCTTTTGCTCTGGTAATTCTGGCCGCTTTATACGTTTTGAGTTATCACAGTAAGGGGGAAGATTTTAAATACCAGTTCAAGCTGGAATTGACCCGCTTGCTCTTTGAAAAAGGCTATGAAACAGCTAAGATTAAATCAGTCTTCCTGTTTGTCCACACCCTTCTGCAAATGCAAGAAGGGCCCAAACAAGAATTGTTCTTTGAGGAAGTAAAAAAAATGGCAACCCAAAACCAAAAAGTAGAGCTCTTGAGTGATTTGAAAAAGTCGCTCTGCGCAGAGGCGAGAAAAAAGGCGAAATCCGGGGCGAGAAACGTGGTGAAAAAAAGGAGAAAAATTAGCTCTGCAAAAAACCTCTGTCAAAATGAAAGCCGAAGGTCTCCCTTTTGAAACTATTCAACGCTATACTAGCCTGAGCAAAGCTGAAATCGAAGCGCTTTAAGAGTCAATAAACTGGCATTTATCCAACTTCATTGAGACTCTTTTATATCAATAATATTTTTGCCTTGTTCAAAGCGCATTTTTAAGATTACTTTATTTTAACACCGCTAAAAGTAGCTTGTTTTTGATTGGTTCTAATGTGAAAGACATCTCCGTGTTTAAATTCCCATGGCGTATTAGAGCGGTCCTTATTAGAGCCAAACCATGCCATCCAACAGCTTTCCCCCTCTCGTAAAAGAAAGACAATGTCTCCTACATCCCCATCCAAGTGAGAACAGTCGCAACTTAAGTGCTGAATATTCTCATTTTGGCATTGGACAAAATCAAATCGTTCCCCAAGCGGATTCAAAAGATAGCCACCAATAAATTGGCTGTATGGACCATATTGTTTCATAATGGCGCGGTATTTTTGTTTTTTGGGACCCACATAAAATAACCATTCCCCTTGTACATTGGCAGTTCCTGATGGTTTCCATTTGAGTTTGTCTTGTTTTTTCAAAAGAGCCAACCATTCGGCAGATTTATTTTTAGCTCGCTGATAATCAGGATGATTCGCGGGCCATTTATCCAAATAAGGTTTTAAGAGATCAACTGCGTTTTGAAGCTGACCATTACCAGCCTGATTATAAGCATCTCTTAAAAGGCGGCTATATAAAATAAAACGCCATTCTTTTAATTTTTGCTGAACTATTGAGTATTGGGAATGCTCGGGTTTCCAATTAAAATTCATCAAAATGCTTAAAGCATTCTCGTAATTTCCTTTGGCAGCAAAATCATAAGCCTCTTTATAGATTTTTTCTCTGTTCTGGGCAGCTTCAACGCGTTGGCTTTCAGCCAATTCTCTTTGCGCTTGCTCTTCCTCGGCTTTTTCTCGCATCAAACGCGCTTCTTCTGCCGCCCGTTCCAGAGCAGGCAAACGGGCTTCTAGTTCGGCTTTCTGCTTTGGCATCAAGTCCCAATAAGGTTTTTTTAGGAGTGAGGTCAGAATTAATAATGTTTGCTCAGGGTCTCCCTCACGTTCTGTTTCTAGAAAAACGGTGAGCAGATCCTCTAAGACGACACGTTTCCAAACAAGGATTCTCTTTTCATCAAAGCCCACCAACCGAAGCTCATTTTCAGGCAATAAACCAGCCCGATTAATGGCTGAGGTTAGATTTTTTTCTTTCAGATCCACAAACAGAGGTATCAAGGTCTTGAGCTGTTCTTGGTTCTTTTTGAGAGGCTCCAAGAGGTCTGCTAATTCTTTCATCCGGCCTGTTCGGCCGGAATTCACAACCCCGTCATGGCTGGCGACAATAAAAGAGGGAACAACAGCCAAAACAGCATAAGCAATCGCACTACCAATCAAAAGATCCACACTCAGATTGTTGACCTCTGCATTCGTAATCAGAGGCAAAGAGTTGCTTCTTTGAACTTGATTTTGATAGACAACAGTGCCGCTCACAGCGGCAATAAGACTCACTAATAACTGCAGTGCAGAATTCCAACGCAGCCATGCAGGATTATTCCAATCCAAGGTCATTACAAAAGGGCCTAAAACAGGTAGAGTCAATCCATAAAGAGGAGACCAAGTGACATCTTGGCCTGTGGCACTGCTGCCCCAGAATAAATTCTGTGTGTTTTCTAAACCCGCTTTTTCGCTTTCAAAAATTTGGATTTTATTTTTGTTTTCTTCAATTTGGGAATGAAGTTCTATCCATTTTTGGTTGATATGATCCCATTCAGCTTGGGGCAATTGGGCATAAGCAAAAGGGGCATTGAATTGAAAAATTAAAGCAAAACATATATTTGATAATAATAATTTTTTATACATATTTTTGCTTAAAATTAATATTTAAGGATGACGCCATTATTTCCCACTGCCCAGCCCGTTTGAGCGTTGACAAAGTGCATGTCATTTGGAAAAAAATTACCGGTATAACTGACAGTATTCGGCAGCCAGGTATTGCCGCCATCTGAAGTACTCAAGATTTTGGAAGGAACGCCCCCATTAATGGCCCATCCCTGGCTAGCATTGGCAAACCTCATGAGAATGGCGTAAAAACTATTATCAGCAAAGGTTTTTTCTGTCCAGGTCAGTCCGCCATCCGTCGATTTTAAGAAAACATTTGCAATACTAGAAATTCCCACCAGCGTGTTGGCATCTAAAAACTGCATGGAGCGCGAAATAGGAGGCGAACCTGAAATAGTTTGCCAATTGGATCCTCCGTTAGAGGTTAAAGCAAAGTTTCCTTCATATTCAATAGCGCCTTTATTGGCATCCCAAAAATGAAAGCTCAAATAGTTACTATAACTTGAATAAAAATATTGAGTCCATGTTTGTCCTGCATTGTTTGTGCGATATATCCGAGAAGAACAATTTGCGTAGCCCACGTTATTGTCAATAAATTGCAATTTACTCACAACACAACTGCTATTCAACACTTTTTCGGTCCAGTTGAGGCCTCCATCCGTGGTTTTATAAACTTTGCCTGAATTGGCAATTAAATAACCATTATTGGCATCGAGAAAATCAACCCCACGAAAATCTTGATTGGGAACACTGACAAAATTCCAGCTCTCGCCGCCATTGCTTGTTTTAAGCAATGTTCCACCAGAACCAGCCACCCAGCCCGTCGTTGTGTTGATAAAATCCACATCGTAGAGAGTCGCTGAAGAACCACTGAGCTGTAAAAACCAATGTTGCTTTTGGAGTGTCACCGTTGCGGCTGTGGCAGCACTTCCTGTCACAATACCCACATTGACAGTTTGTGCAGCAAAACCACTTTTACTGACTGATAGCGTTTTTTGGCCCGCCGTCAAATTGGTAATTGTGTAACGGCCATTGTTATCGGTGGTTCCCGTTTGTCCACCAATCGAGACAGTCACACCAACTTCACCCGAGCCCGTCTCACTATTCAAAACCAAACCCGTGACACTGCCGTATAAAACAGGTGTGGGAGTAGGAGTAATCGGCGTGGGCGTATTTGTTGCACTTGACAGAGGCGATGGCACAGGGGGTGTTTCAGGCAATGGCGTTGATAGGATATTGCTGCTGGGCAAAGCAGAGGGAGAAACGTCCCCTTTAACCAAGGCCAAAGCATCTCTAAAATTGTATTCAATATTGGTTAGCGCTTCTTGTTCCAAAACCAATTCACGGCTCTGAGAACGATAGCCCGACTTAGAAGCCTGCAAAATGAGTTTTTGACCTACGGGAGCATTTTTAAAAACAAACAGACCCTCTTGAGTTAGCACTGTTTGGTCGTAATTAATATCTGAACTGAAGGCCCTGACCTCAGCCCCACTCAGCAACTGGCCGGTTTCATCATAGACTTTTCCCGCAAAATTGAGGGTTTTTAACTGTTCTGCCGACACAACAGAAACCACTTGACGCGCTGTAAATTTGGCATCTCGAACGTAAACCGCTGAAATGGTAACCACCCCAGCCTTGAGCAGCGTAAGTCGTCCTTCGGAATCAATTTTGGCAATGGTTTCATCTTCTGAACTCCATTGAATATTGCTGTTGCGGCTCCCATCCTCAAGCGTTACCGTACCAGCCAATTGCTGTGTTTTACCCAAAACAAGTGCCAGGGTTTTATTGTCAAGAGACGTGCCATCACTCAATCCGATGCTGATATTTACCACTTTATTGGTGGCCATTGGCAAAGCAGGAACCAAACTGGCCTTGGGCAATGGCGCTTGGGATACCTGGGGTTGGGGAGCCGGATCAGCAGGCTGATTGAGCAAATCTCTCAGCTGCTTTTGCAGCTCCGCTATTTTCTCCGCCTCGGATGACTTCGCTGCGGAGGCTTGAGAGCTTGGCTGAGTAATGGGTTCTTTTAAGGCATTTATCAGAGCACACCCATTCAAAAGAGGTAAAATCAGCGCAAATTTGAAATAGACAGGCTTAAATGTATACATCAAGAATTACTCCACTGTGACCGTCGCAGAGACGGATTTGGTCGGATCATCATCAGAAGTGGCTGTAATCATGGCAGTTCCAGCACCTACTCCTGTGACCGTTACTGAACTGCCATTGGCCTTAATAATCGCCACAGCACGATTGCTGGTGTTCCAACTGAGATTAGAGCTGTCGCGACCATCGGCCAGTTTAACCGTTGCTTTTAAAACCCCAGATGTGCCTTTTTTCAAGGTAAGGGTTTCAGGTGAGATATTGACCAATGCAGCCTCGGTAACCGTGCCGCGGACAGAAACCTGTAAAGCGGCTCTTTTGCTGTTATCACGGGCTGCCGTAGCGATAATAGTGACCTCACCACTCTTCAATCCTCTGATTTGCCCCCCAATCGGATCGACTGAAGCAATCGTGTTGTCAGACGAGTTCCAAATCAAATTGCTGTCAGTGGTGTTATCGTCATAACGCACAGTTGCAAGAGCCGAACTTTCCTTGCCGACTTCCATCACCAAACGCTCAGGAATGACTTGGACCAGTGAAACAGAAGCCCCAGCTTTAACGGGAGGAGTCGATGCTGATGGGGAATTTGGCTTATCTGATGCCGAAGTTGGAGCTGCCGTTTGTTTCGTTGCTTGATTCGGTTCCAGCAAGAGCGATCCAGTGCAACCAACCATCAACCCAATTGACAAGAGTAAAACGCCTCTCGAACTTAAGCCAGACAACTTATTCAGTGATTTCATATTTTGCCCCCATAATTATTCAGCTATTCATTTAAAACAATTATAAATAAATGATTTCAGTAAAAATTGTATAGGTAATCACCTATAATGTCCAGGCAAGGTTTTTGCCGACAATGGGGGCATGGCAAAGAAATCGTATCCCCCACGTCGGCGTGAACTCCTGCTCTTTGGTCGTCGTTTGCGCAGCTGGCGCAAAGCCAAAGGCTGGTCGCAAGAAAAACTCGCTTTGGCAGCCGGGCTGGATTTCTCTTATGTGAACGAAATTGAAAATGGCAAGATCAACCCCGGCCTCTTAACCCTGCTCATTCTCAGCAATGCCTTGGAAATCAGCCCCGCCGCTTTGTTTTTGCCTGCAGCCGAAGCCCAGCGACTGCAGAAAAGCCCTGCCATTCAGGCCGATTTGCTTGAAACCAGTCTCACGGCTTATTTAGACAAGAGTGAACTGCTTGAATCCCATTGTCAATTGGTGCTGCACTACGCACAAGCCGGGGAATGGAAAGGGGCGCAGAAATGGCTGGCAGCTCTGCGCCAAGTGTTTCCTGAAAACCGGTATTTGGACTACACCCAAGCCCGTTGTCACTGCCTGAGAATTGAGCAATTCTTGGCTCAATCCACCTCTTTGCAAAGGGTGGCAGAGCCGCCAGAAAGATATCCTTTGGCAATAGCAGAGTTAAGTGCTGAATTGCAGGCTGCTTTTCAAGCGATGGAACAAGCACTGGCAGAACCCACCCTCTGGAAGACAATGAGAGAAAGCCCTGATTTAAATGTACTCAAGAAACAGGCGCCCGAGCAATGGCGAGCTTTGGTTGAAAAAATGGTGATTCATTGAGAACCGATGGATCTGTTCTCAAGGTTTTTTTTAAGCTTAAGAATCAAGTAAGGTAAATCTTGTTGAAGGGTTTGCCAAAGGATATCCAAATTGATATCAAAATAGGCGTGAACAAGCCGATTGCGCATGCCAACCATCTCTACCCACGGAATGTCAGGCATTTGTTGTCTGGATTCAAGAGAAACCTGATTGGCCGCTTCTCCAATTATTTCAAATTCTTTAATAAGTGCCAGTACGCGCATGCGATCCGAAGAGAGAGTCTCTCGTGAGCAGTTTTCAGAAAACAGCTGTGCCTCTAAAGCCGCGTCTAACATATGCTGCAATCGAATTGAATCATCCTTGGGCATATTGAATTTCAGCCTGTTGCATTACCTCTGCCTGAAAATAACGGCTGAGATCAGCTTGGGTTCTCAAATCCACTTTTCGCCCCTCAAAAAGTGGAGACAACTCCATTTCCATACGTGCCAAAGCGAAAAAACCAGGAATATGTTCAGGCTCAAATTCAACCAAGACATCCACATCACTGTCTTCCCGAAAATCATCGCGGAGAACCGATCCGAATAAGGACAAACTGCAAATGTGCCAATGCAGGCAAAACCGAGCAAGCTGTTCTTGATTGACCTGAATAGCAGCCATCTTATTTTATACGCTCTCAGAAAAAAGGTTGCAAATAATACCTTTATCTTAGTATGAGCGACTCAGCAGAAGCAAGCACCAGAGAATGCCTTCACGCAATCTGATAATTCGTTCTAAACTAAATCAGAAACCAAGACTTCCCCTAAAAAAAAATACCTAACAGCGAGGAAAATCGCTATTCACACGCCGCCTTTCTGCCAAATCCTCCCGCCGCCGCTGCCCCTGCCCAATCTGTCTGGTTATTTCAGCCTTTGCCTCGATCCCGCTGATTACGCAGCTCTGGCAGAAGCTCTGCAAGCCGAACGCCTCCTGCCGGAAAACCTGTTAAGCGCAGTACCCAAACGGCAGGCCCTGTATTTGGCTGGCCGCTATTGTGCCCGCGCAGCACTCAAACAAGCGGGCTTTGCCCCACAGCCAGAGATCGCCACAGGCCCCACCGGGGAGCCGATCTGGCCCCCTGGCTGGGTGGGCAGCATCAGCCACAGTCAAACCCATGTCTCGGCAGCCGTCGCCCCCCTGGCGCATTACCGGGGGCTGGGCCTGGACAACGAAACGCCGATGGCCGAAAAAACCCTGAAAGCCGTCAAAGACAAGATCAGCACACCCACTGAGCGGCAAAAAATGCCCCACCCACTGTCTGAAGCCATCTATTACACACTCTTGTTCTCGGCCAAAGAGAGTCTCTACAAGGCCCTCTATCCCACTGTGCAGCGCTTCTTTGATTTTCAGGCCGCCGAATTGCATCAGACGGCCCCAGGGCAATTTGAAATCGCCCTCAGAGAAACCTTGCACCCCGAACTGCCAGCAGGCCTGCGCTGGCCTGTCTATTGCCGTCTCGAAGCAAATCAAATCTTTACAGCCGTGCTCTGGCAGAGGGCAGACTGAGCTAAGATACAGATGCCCATGCCCTCTTATTTGGAAGGTCTATTTTATGGAGCCCGAGGATTTTGCGGGTTATACATGCCGATCGTGAAGCCTGTGAACGGATTGCCCACGAGGTCTACAAAACGGTGCAAAGCCGCCTGCAAGACAAAACCTGGAAAAATCCCTTGCACTGGTTGAGCAATTTACTCGACCCCTAGCCCATTTCAACAGACACGACAAACGAAACTTAATCGAAACTTGAACCAAGTTCCGAGCCAAAGTGGCGATAACCCTAAAAGAGTACGCTGCCGGGAGGCCCAAAATGACCCATCAACTGGGGGACAGCTTAAAAAATCCCCAATTGCTCTTTTCGCGTTTTGTTAATTCGCCCGCAGCGACAGCCAGCCGTCCATCCCGGCCTCCCGCAGCACCGCCGGTTCAGAGCATACCTGCAGCTACGGCTACTCCTCCGCGCAAAGATTTGATTCAGATGGGCGCTGTGTCTCAGTCTTCTGCAGGCAAAGCCCTGAGTTGGCCCTTTCTCGAACAGGCACAAACACAGGCCCCCAAACAGGCCACTCCCCAAACAGCAGGTTCAGGTCCCTTTCCCAAGATCAGCTTTCAAAAACCCGTCCAATTGCGCGAAGGCG
The DNA here is from genome assembly GCA_044356335.1 of Candidatus Sericytochromatia bacterium. Taxonomy (GTDB): domain Bacteria; phylum Cyanobacteriota; class Sericytochromatia; order UBA7694; family UBA7694. Next base: position 28,003 of record JBIKWL010000042.1, on the reverse strand, counting down.
TGCAGATGTATATGCCCCAAAACCCCGTCAAAGCGGATGGCAGAGTCGATTTAATTATCCAATTTCGCGGAGACGTGCCCCAGCGCTATGGCGAAGGCGGCGTCAATGCCGTGGTTGTGAGCGCCGAAACAGCAGGTCTGTCTGCAGCCATGATGGAAAAATTTGGTCAGAGCAGCTTTGTGCCTCAAATCATGGAAACAGTCTTGGCCAAATTGCGCAAACAATACGGCCCCGAGGTTCAGCTCGGACGCCTGGCCATGGGCAGCTTCAGCGCCGGGTATGCCCCTTTGCAGGTTGCGCTTTCCAACCCAGCGGTGGCCGCCCGCACCGATGCCGTAATTGTACTCGATGGCATTCACTACGGCGGAGCGGGCAAACCCAATCCGGCGGCCCATGCACCTTTTGTTGATTTTGCCAAAGCAGCGAGCCAAAGCCAAAAGCTCATGGTGATCAGCCATTCTGCAATCAAACCCACGTATTCCAGCTCGACAGATGCCGCAGACTATATTCTCAAACAGGCCGGCGCCAGCCGCCAAAGCAGCACCGCCGCCCCCGCAGCTTGGCAATACAGCAATCGCTATGGCGAAAAAATCGCCCCCAGCACACGGGCCGATCGGGGCGATTTCCACGTGGAAGGTTATGCCGGCAATGTGGCCCGCAGCCATGTTGAGCAAATCGACCAATTGGGCAATCTCTGGAATCAATACCTCGCGCCGCGCTGGCAATAAGGGTATAGTAAAAGAATGAGAGCCCCCCATGAGTTCCTATAGCAATCTGGTTGAAATGCGCTCGATGATACCCAAGGTGATCGACAAGATCACCATGGACAATTGGTTTCGCAATTCGGAGTCGCTGGAAGCGCTACTGGATCAACTGCGGCAGCGTTTTCCCTACGCCGGAAAAAAAGTCGACCGCGATAGCTATTTGGAAATTGCCAATTTTGCCCAAGAAATGGCAGTAGAACTGGTGATGAGCCTAAGTTATGGCGATTTGATTCAGCTGCTCTGTGAAAACCCCTGGATGCTGACCACCGAAGCAGAATTGACCCTGATCGAGATCTTTGAGGAAAAACTCGGCAAATCCACAGTCGCCTCGCTGATTGCGGTGGTACTCTGCGAGCATTTTTACTCAGAGCTGATTCTCAATGTGGAATGCCTGCTCTAAAGAATCCGTTCCAGAGCTGCGGCTGAAATTGCGACAGATTGGCCTGTCTGAAGTTGGTTTGGGCGATCTTCGAGCCCCAGCAGTGCGGGCACAGCCATTTCTCGCAAGAGGCTCAGCCCCCCATTGAGATCGCTGTTTTGGCCCAAGACCACAGATGAGGTCTGTAAAAGCTGTAAAAACACACCAGGGTCCAGGTTTTGGGCCACCAGAATACTGCTCCAGGGTTTAAAGTCTGAAGGCAAGGTCTCTTCAACTGCCTGGGGGCGCCAGAGCTGACCCTCGCGCTGTTCCAGGCCCAGCGCCGCTTGGGGCTGAAAGGTCTGAAGCATTGGCGCAACAGGCAGATCTGGCTGGGTGTGGAACGTTTCAAAATCCCGGCGCTGCGAGGGCAAAGACAGAGCGGCTTGCGCTTGCCACTCTCGCCTTAAAGCTTGGGTATATTCAGCCGGAATCGTGCCGCCTTGATCCAACCACTGAATTTCTTCAAAATTCAAGAGCCAAAAATCGGCGCTCTGGGCCAATTGGCCCGTCTGGACAGCTTTTTCGAGCAGCAAATCGATCTGTTTGCGCACCTGAAAAATCGCCCAGAGGCCATCGGATCTGAAGTGTTCACGCTGATCCAAAAGTGCCGCCAAGAATAGCCAAAGGGGCCGAAAAAAGAGTGTTTTCCAGGTCTGTTCAGATTCCGAGCGAAAAACCTGCCAGGGCAAAAACAGGCGATTCAGAATCAGCTCTGGGCGGTCGGCAAAGCGCTTGGCTGCTGGAGAGACCTCCTGATAGCCACGGTGGCCAAATTGCGACAGAAAAATTTGCCAACTCTGTTTAAAACTGGGGTGATAAGGCAGTTTCTCTGGCAGGAGATCCGGGGTTTTGAGCAAGAGTGTCTGGGCCAGATCGCGCAGATTTTGCAATTCGATCAAGAGGCGGGTGTGGGGATTGAGATGAGATTTCTGCAGCGTGGCCAGCACATTTTTGCGGGAGAGATAATCACAGCCCCGCGCCAATAAAAGCATTGAGCGAAAACTGTGTGTAAAAAAAGCGCTGTAAAGATCTTCCAATTGACGACAATAGCCCAAAAGCCCCACATGGGGCACCTGAAAGGTCTCTAAAAAATAAGTGCGCTGGCGCTCCAAGGCACTCAATTCTTGACGGGAAATTTGCCACCAGCGCGCCCAAGACAGACTTTGAACCTGTTGGCTTATTCTGGCAATCAGGCCCTGATGAAAATACAAATGCCCATGAGAAATATCAAAGGCCCGTTCAGCCTGTGGCAATTCAGGCAAAAAACCTTTGGCCCATTTCTGGGCCACCGTTTCGGAAATACTGCCACAGATTAAATTAAACAGGGGTTCAGGCGCGTCTGGCAGCGACTCTTCCAGCGAAAAAAGCCGCCAATCGCCCGGCTCAAAAATAGCAAGATCAGCCGGACAGAGCCCTGTCAGCCAGAGCGTTTGGCCATCGTCGAGCCATTCCACCCGCAGTTTTTCAGCGGAGACCCTGTGACGGATTTGGGCTGACAAGCGCTGTAAACGCCCCAATAAACCAGCTTCTGCCCGGATTTCCCAGAGCGGGCACTGATCGAGCAGATTTTCACCAGGAAGCAGGGTCTCAACGGGTGCTTGCGAAGCCAGAAAAAGCTGATCTTGACTGTATTCCGGATCCAAGTTCAGGCTGCCCTGGGCCCAGATTTGCCGGGGCCAATGCTGCAAAAGAATCCCGCCTGGATGTGTCGTCTCACCCGTATCACCTTGACCATAGAGCGCTCGCCGTTGCCAGACTTTATCGGGCATTTCTGCTAAAGGCAAAGCAATGGTTTCTGCCTGAGTCAGACTTTGGCAAACCCAAGAGGGAATCACTGCCACGTCAGCAGCAACAGCCCGAAACAAGAGCAGACACTCAATGCCTGGGCGAAAAGAGGGGTCAAAATTTAAGTTAGAGAAAAGCGATTGCCAATACATAGAGGCATTTTAACCTTAATTTGAAGCCAAGCGTAATATCGGATGGCATTGCCGGGGTTCTTGAACAGCGGCTAAACTGAGAACAGACGCGAAGGATACATTTTTAATGAGCACAGCGGCATGCCCGTTTTCTCCCGAAATAGCAGATTTGCAGATGCAACTCAGGGACCTCGACCTGACAACATCCCCACAATGGGTGCAGTTGCAAGTGCCCCTCGAGCACTTTTCAGCCGTGGCTTGGCTGGCAAGTCAAGCGAGCAGCTTTCGATTTTTTTGGCGCAACCGCAATGGCAGCCAAAGCCGAGCAGGTTGGGGAACAGCCTGGGAGATTCAAACCCAGACCCCGTCAGAAACAGCAGCTTGTTTGCAAAAATTGAGCCATGAATTAGCTGCTGCGCCACCAGAGATTCGCGCTTATGGGGGCTTGGCCTTTCCCGCTGAACCCCGGCCCAATTCGGTTTGGAAAGCGTTTGCCCCCTGCCGCTTCGTCATTCCCCGCTTTGAGATTGTCAATGAAGGCCAGCCCCGACTCTGTCTCAACGCCCGCTTGGAAGATCCGCAAGATCTGCGCGATTTACAACGTGCCCTCTCAGAGCTGGAAATCCCTGTCAAAGAGCCAGAAGAGCCCCACTTGCCCCCATTGCTGTTTAAACAAAGCCAACCTGATCGCCTTGGCTGGGAAACGCAAATCCAGGCTCTCTTACAGGCCTTTGAAGCAGAAAAGCTACAAAAAGCTGTGCTGGCGCGCGAAGTGAGTTATCAAACCCAGGCCCCTTTTTCTGGTCAGGATTTTCTTTTGACGCTCTTGAAACGCAATTGGCCTGGTTATCTCTATTATTTTCAGTGGTCGCCCGAAACTTTTTTTGCAGGCCTGTCACCTGAACGCCTCTATCAGCGCTCGGGCCGCTCCCTGATGACAGAGGCTCTGGCAGGCACCCGCCGCTCCAGCGCCGAAAAAATCCGGCAAGACCAATGGCAACACGAATTATTGACCAATCCCAAAGAGCGCCACGAACACAATCTGGTCAGGGAATTCTTGGAGTCGGCCCTGCATGAACTCTGTGATTCAGAGATAGAGACCGCCCCTGTCGAATTGATCGAGAGCGGCCCTGTTCAACACCTGCGTCAACCCCTACAGGGGCACTTAAACGCGCATACAAGTGACGGAGATATTCTCAAATGTCTACATCCCACACCCGCGGTCGGTGGGGCCCCCCGCCAAGCGGCCCTGACTTGGCTGGCCGAACACCAAAATGTAGAGCGCGGCTGGTACAGCGGGCCTGTCGGTTGGATCAGCGCTGAACATGCAGAATTTGCAGTGGCCTTGCGCTGTCTTTTGGCAGATCAACAAACCCTGCGTTTTTTTACAGGGGTGGGCATTGTCAGAGGCTCAGAGCCAAAATCCGAATGGAATGAACTCAATGCCAAGCTGGAAACGCTTTTGCAATTATTTCACCAATCTCCAGAGAGAATGTTAGACTGGGAATAGGGAAATCCAGATTTGTTAGGTCTGGTATTTTGAGCATGTTTAAAAAAAGACTGGGTATTTAACGTGAAGCCGGCAGCCTGGATATTATTGCTTTTCGTGCTTTCTGGGGGCATCAGCGCCCTCTTGGGCAACGAACTTGGCCGGAAAATTGGCAAAAAGAAACTCTCGCTTTTTTCGCTCAGACCCAAACACACAAGTACCTTTATGACGGTTGTCCTGAGTATGGCCCTCTCTGCGGGCCTCTTTTCGCTCTTTTTATTGCTCTCCCCTCATGATCGGCAGGTCTTGCTCAACCCTGACGAATTGGTGATCTCGCAGATGGAAGCCCAAGAACAGAAATTGGCACAGATCAACCAAACCTTCAAACACTGGAACAAACGCACTCCCTCCGGTTCGTTCGGCCAAAACGCACAAAAATCACACAATTCAGCGGTATTACCTGTGGCTCAGACCCTCTCCCCCACAGCGGCACCGACCTTGCCCGAGGCAGTGGAATCTGCTCCTGAACAGGTACAAATAGCCAGCAATCCTGTGCAAAGACGAAGGGCTTGGTCTACCCACAATGAGCAAGCTGAAGACGATTGGGATCTGGATCTCAAAGAAGAGAGCCCAGCCTTGCCTCTTTCTCCCAAACGGATGCAGCAAGAGGCAGAGCAAAACGCGGTCACCTTTCAGAAACGCCCCAGTACGGGTCGTTCGGAACGGGCTCAATCCGCCCAAACCCAGCCCAGTCAGCGGCAGCAATTGGTTTTGGCCCGGGCCCATGAGACCCTGCTGAGATTTGAAACAGCACCCAGCAAATCTCCCCGCCAAGCGGAAGCAACAGTTGCCAAGATTTTGGAGTTGACCGAAGCGTATGCCCAACAAATGGGCTTGCCCTTGAGTGAAGGCAGCCGGGTTCAGGTTTTGGTTACAGAAGTCCAGGCCCTGAAACAAAGTTTATTGTCTGAAAACGACCTCGAAATAGACGTCGAAACGGCTTACAATGTCAGCAGTTCCCAACCCTTGATGGTACATTTACGCAGCACCCCCCAAGCAGCGGTTACCACAGAGTGGGATCCGAGCGAATTATTGGAGCAAGAACGTCTTCAGCCCGAAAAAGTCAAACAGACCTTGCAGAAAGATGTGCTGCCAGCCATCCGTTCGGCACTGGCTCTGAAAACGCCGTTTTACGCCGAGAGCACAACCCAGACCAGCCAGCCAACGTCCGAACAACCCTTTGTTTCAGCGGCCCGATTGGGCCTGTCTGGCAGCCAAAATGTGAAAATTATGGACACCCTGCTTGATGCCGAGAGCTTAAAAATCCGTTTGTGGATGCTGCCTTAAGCCTCTGATCTGCGGTAAGATGAAGTACCTGTGACATAGACACCTCTCTTTATACAAGTTGATAAGGCTGTCTGAGTCCCTTGATCTTTGTTTGGAGTAAACCCCATGTTTGAAAAAGAAGTAGATAAGAAAAAAGTCACCGAATTGCTCAACCATATCCTCGAAATGGAAATGGCTGGAATGGTGCGTTATACCCATTATTCCTTGATGGTTTATGGCTATAGTCGGATTCCGATTGTCTCCTGGCTGCGGGAACAGGCCAATGAATCAATGGCCCATGCCCTTGAAGCAGGAGAGCTGATCACCAGCCTGGGCGGCCACCCCTCATTGGGCATTGGCCCTCTGCTCGAAACCCACAAACACGATATCGGCGATATTATGCGCGAAGCCATGGAACATGAAAAAAATTCAATCAAAGCCTACCGCGATCTGCTGGCTTTGGTCGAAGGCAAATCAATCACCCTGGAAGAATACGCCCGTCGCTTGATTCATGACGAAGTGGTTCACGCCACCGAAGTGGATAAAATGCTGCGTAAACCCGGTGATCTCGGCTCTTTTGACAGCCATTCCCATTAATGACTCTTTCTCCAATAGCACGCCAGACCCTCTTGTTTGCAAGCCTTTGGGGCTTTCTCGGAGTGGCTCTGGGTGCCTTTGGGGCCCACGGGCTTAAATCTCAGCTCTCACCTGCTTTGCTGCTGATTTTTGAAACCGGGGTGAAATACCAGATCTATCATGCCCTGGCCCTGCTAGGGGTGACCCTTTTATTCCCCACAGACAGTGCTCCCCGAGCACTCGTCTGGGCCAGTCGACTCTTTTCTCTGGGCATCGTGGTCTTTTCAGGCAGCCTCTACCTGCTGAGTTTAACGGGCGTACGAGCTTGGGGGGCAGTCACCCCCTTGGGTGGACTGGCTTTTCTGTCAGCTTGGGGCTGTTTGGCTTATTATGCATGGAAATCCCGCTAAAGCCCTCCCCAGAGAGGCAACTCGCATGGTATTTTAGATTGTAAGTATTTTAGGTTGTAAAATAATTTCACAATCCTGACCATGGAAAACGAACAATGAAACAAAGACTTGCTGTTTCCCTCTTCTTGAGCTCATTTTTATTGGGACTCAATGCCTGCGACTCCCCTTCAGCCCTGTTGATCAGTCAAAATGGCAATAGCCAACCCCTCACACTCCGAGCCAATTTACAGGCTGCGTCCAGCGCTCTTCAGGTGGCCACCCTGACAATCACCGAAGTAGATAAATTGCCAACCCCTTTACGCACAGCGGGACTGATTGAAATTATTTATGACACCAGCAAATCGCGCATTCCTGGCAGCCGCAATTCAGATGGCAGCTTGACATTCCCTTTTCGCTCAAGTCGCCCGATTTCGGGAGATGGGTCTTTGCCTGTGATTCTGGTCGGTGATCGCGGATTGAGCTATCCAGTACAACTGGAAACCGGATCTGAATTGGCTCTCAATTCCCCCGGCATTCTGATCAGCCCCACCAACAACGTGACTGTGGGCAGCAACCTCCAGCTCAAAGCCAATTTTAAACAGGCAGAGAGTGCGAGCAATTACGATTTTACGTGGTCTTATGCCGCCTCTCAGGTCGGGCCTTGGCAGTCCATCAGCGGCAACACCTCAGAAGTGCGCATGGATGCCACCCGCATCGGCAATTATTATCTGCGCCTGGAAATGCGCAACCGCCAAAGCCAGAGCGTTTCTAGCTATATCACCCCCTCGGCGCTTTTGCGCGTGCAAGATAGCGATCGACTGGCTTTGACCACCCCAGCCTCTGGGGTCGTGCTTGAAGGTGAGCGAATTGAACTTGAAGCCAATTTACCCGAATACGAGAAGAGCGAGAACCTGCGCTATCTCTGGTCCTATTCAGCTTCTCTGCAGGGCAATTTTGCCCCGATCAGCGAAGAGGGCAAAAAAATCTCTTGGGAAACCCCACGGGCGGGCAGCTATTACCTGCGTTTGCAGGTTTTAAGCCAGACGGGCAATGCCACTTACACCTCCTCCAAAACCCTGGTCCAGGTCGCGCAGGCCGACTCTGTGATTCAAACCACGCCCCCCACAGGTTCGTTGGTGCGCGGCGATTCTGTCACCCTCAAAAGCACCTTGGCTGCTTCGCCAGATCTGAGTTACACCTGGTTTTATGGCTTTAGCCCCCAGGGCAGCTTTACCCCGATCCCAGGCAGTGGTAGCAGTGTCAATTGGACCCCCAATCTCACTGGGGACTTTTACTTGCGCTTGCGCACCTTTGATGCCAAAACCAACCAGAGTCGCACTTATACCTCTTCCAAATCTTTGGTGAGCGTGCGCGACAGCGACAGCGTCTTTAGCACCAGTCCGGCTCCCGCCAGCCTGCTCAAAGGCGACAGCGTGCAATTGACCCTCAACCAAAGCAATGTTGACAACGTGATCTGGAGTTATGCCAGCACGGCCCAAGGGCCCTTCCTGCCCATTCCCGCTACAGGCAAAAGTGTCAGTTGGAGCCCGGCTGCCCCTGGCAGTTATTATCTCAAAGCCGAAGCGCCGCGCAGTGACGGCAGCCTGGCCACCTGGATCTCAGCCAATTCAATGGTGACGGTGGCCGATCGGGGAGATGCGATCAGCACCGAACCGGCGTTGGGACAATTGCAATTGGGCCAAGCCGTCAGCTTGCGCTCCAGTGTCAAACTGGCCAATGCCCGCTATAGCTGGTCTTATGCCAGCAATGCCACAGGTCCCTTTACCCCCGTGCCTTCACTGGAGTCTCAGCCCCTTTCGACAGTGACCTGGTACCCGACCCAAAGTGGGAGCTATTATATCAAACTGGATATCAACGATCCCCAAAGTCGCTCCAGCGTGAGTTTCACCTCGGAGCAGGCCCTGGTACAGATTCAAGAGGACCAGCCCTTTTTTACCACCGATCCCAGCAGTGGGCGGGTCAAGTCCTCAGACAATATCCTGATCAAGGCCCGTTTTGACTCGGGTGGTCGGGCCTTTAACTACGGCTGGGCCTATAGCACCGGTGCAGCCGGTCCCTTTACCCCATTGGGGGGCAGCACCTTGCCCGAGTATTTCTGGAATCAACCGCTGAAAACACAGGGCAGTTATTATCTGCGCTTTACGGCGACCCCACCGGGTTCCGATCGGAGCCTAAGCTATTTCTCTCAGGTGCCCCTGCTCTTTGTCAACAGCAGTGACTCTGGCTCGCCAGAGTTTGGGACCGTCACCCGCTAAAAGGGAATCTCACACAGCACTGAGCCGATGGATGTACCTCTTGCCCCTGGCAGACAAACTGCTGAGGGGCTAGGAAGTATGTTCAAGATCCGGTAAAATACCCTTTAATCTGTCCGGATGTTCGAGAAAGGTATTGTTTATGTTACCCAAAATGTTGCCCAATTCCACCCCCCTGCGTCTCTTGGCTGTTTCAGTCATGCTGGCAGCGTGTTCACCGCTTGCCACCCCCGGCCTGCGCTCAGCCTCCCCTGTGCTCTTGCAAAAACAGAGCAGCGGCCCCGCCATTGACGACAGTGAATTGAGCAGCCCGCTCAAAGCCAATCTCTTGCCCCAAATCGAACAGGAAGCCACCCGCCGCGAAGGCAATCAACTCGTGTTTCGGGCTGTTCCTCTCAGCCGCCAGGGCCAACGCCCCCTGAATTCCAGCCGCTTGGACGTACAGGGCCAATTTAACTATTACGATTTGCAAGGTCAATTGCAACCGGCAGCCAATACCACGGTCGCCCTCTACCAAGGCAGCCGCAAAGTGGGACAGGTCTTAACCAGCCCCGATGGCCGCTGGAGCATGGCCGCACCCGCACCCGGCAACTACCAAGTACGCTACAGCTTTGCCAATCCCCGTTGGAATATCGAGCGCTACACTTGGGACGGCCCCCAGGTCAGCGTTCAGGGTGGCGTCGATACCGGTGCTTATACCCTTGAAAAAGGCAGCAAAAATGCCGAAGCGGCCTTTATTCATGACGTGTACAACCGCGCCCTGCGTCTGTTTGAGCGCGAACAAATGGATCTGAGCTGGTGGTCACGCACGATCAAGACTGTCTGGCCAGGATCTGGCGACTATTACAGCTTTTATACGGTCAATTTAACGGGCGCCCAGCAATGGGACGTCAACGGCCACGAAATCGGCCACGCCATTTATGATCAGGCCCTCAATGCCAACTCAACCGGCGGGCAGCACAAAATTGACGAATGTTATAACGGCACCTTGGCCTTTTCAGAAGGATTTGCCACCTTTTTCTCTGGGGCCGTCCATTTAGAGCGCAACGATGAAGATGCGCGCTTTGGGCCCTATTTGGTCCCACGCCGAGCGCCAATCAGAATGGAGAACACCCCCGCTGACGTCTGCCCCGGCAATCGCAATGAGTGGCGTGTTTCTTCCGTGCTCTGGGACGTGTACGACACCCATGTTGATGGCGCTGACCAGTTTAACCTCTCACTTAAAGAGATCTTCTCGCTCTTTGCCCAAACCAACAAGCCCGCCATTAACAGTGCCTTGGATGCTTACCAATTGCTAAAAGAGCGTACCCCAGCAGAGGCTCGCCCTGTGTTGCGCCAGATTTTTGAGCAAAACACCATGGAAGTCAAAGACTGATACTGGGCTGTTTGTAGGTTTGCTTCAAGTCTGCTCAAATAGGGAGCTTTCACGGGTCAGTGGTTCAGAGCAGGGGAGGCCTGGCAGGCATGCGGGCCGCTCATTACGCCCATCCATGGGCTTCATTCGCTAAGAGTCGCAGTGCCGTTGTGTCCTCCTGACACGGCACTGCTCCTATTGCCCGCATCACCTTGCCAGGCCATTCCCCTGCTCAAGGGCCTCTTGGCTCAAAAGCTGTCCGAGTCCATGTTTCGTGCTTCAATTCACCGGCTCGTCTTTGCTCTAAAGCATCGATTGGCTTTGACGTAACAGGATAACTGCCGTAATCCAGGGAAATTCCCAATTCAACCCTTTCGAGCAGAGTTGCGGCCAGGGATGGGCAGAGAAGGCAATAGGAGGCCCGCCGGTCCAGGATGGACAAAGGCGGGGTAACTTTTAAGCGCTTCTAGCAGAGCCATCGGCGATGTGTAGAAGGCGCTTACTTAGCACCGCAGGTGCTGTAGTGAGCGCAGCACAGGATGTGCGCAGCGAGCGGCCTGAACGCCCATTCCTGGCCGCCCACTCAAGTACAAAACCAAGTTTATGAGAGCTCCCTGCTCCACTGACCTCACAGCCGAGCTGTATGCTCAGCTTAAGCCCCAACGGGAAATGGTGCGTGTGTTATAATTCAGATCCGGTTGCAGAAGCAATGCCTTTTCATCTGCAAATTTAACTGCAAGCGTTTAGAATTGGTGAAGGAGTTTTCAACCCAATATCATGGCCGTAAAAGAAGTCAACGATCAAAATTTTGCTGAAGAAGTACTCAATGCAAGTTCGCCCGTCTTAGTCGATTTTTGGGCGCCCTGGTGTGGCCCTTGCCGCCTGGTTTCCCCCGTGGTAGAAGAAATTGCCAAAGATTACGATGGCAAACTCAAAGTTGTCAAAGTCAATACCGATGACAACCCTGAAACCGCCAGCAATTACCATATCAGCGGAATTCCCTCGCTGCTGCTGTTTAAAGAAGGCCAAGTGGCTGATCAAATTGTTGGCGCTGTACCCAAAGCCAAACTCTCAAATATGGTCAGCCAGCACGTTTCTTAAACACACCAGCTGAGTAAAACCAAAATCAAAAGCCCCCTGATAAATTCAGGGGGCTTTTAGCTGTCTGCAAAACTTTGTTTATTTCAGCGCGGGCAATTGTTTGAGTTCGACTTCGGCGACCAATTCAATCGCATCGTTGAGAAAATGCATTTCGCGGAAATAGAGCTGCATATCATCATTGCTGAGTTTGCTCAGGTCAATCAGAGGATTGACTTCATCGAGCACCGATTGAATCACATCAGGCGAAACGGGGTGATCCATAGTCACCGCATTGGCAGCAGCCAGTTTGACAGTGCGCTCGGAGCCCAATTTAAACACCCCACCCACTTCAAAGGGGATCGTAAAAAAGCCCCCCATGGTGGTGGCTTTGCCACTCAAAACGGCTTTGCCTGCCTGCAGATCCATGCTCAACATCGAGATATCCGCCCCAAAAGAGGAGAGCAATTCTTGGTTTTCCAAGATCTTTTCGAGCATGGCCTGAAAGGTATCAGACTGTAAGAATTTGTTCAAACCCGCTTCGGTAACGCGGATCCGCACCACGCCCTGAGTAGGTGCCCGCAACTGCATCTGATCGGTGTCCAGATTCAGACGATCCACACGCAGGGAGACAGAATCAACGGGAAAATCAGAGAGCGTAAAGCGCTGAGCATCCACTTCAAGGTAGGCCATTTGGCCTGCCAGCAGGGTAAAACTGGGAGATTCAGGGTGCACCTTGACGCGCAAATGCTCAGGATGATTGAGGGCCTGATCGACTTTGTCATGTAAGATGCCATTGGCAACATTGGGGGCCACGCCACCCAAGGTCATGATAAATCCAAGGACGATTGCAAGTATTGTAATAACCATTAGCGCCGTGCTTCCACCATTAATTTAATTGCTGTCCGCTCTTCTCCGTCGATAAGCACATCGACAAAGGCCGGAATAAAAACCAGATCGAGACCACTGGGGGCCACATAACCACGGGCAATGGCAATGGCTTTGACGGCCTGATTGACAGCACCTGCGCCAATGGCCTGAATTTCAACATACCCTTTTTCCCGGACTACCCCCGCCAAAGCACCGGCGACAGACGTAGGTTTGGAACGCGATGAAACCTTGAGAACGTCCATTGCTTCATTACTCCTTTAGTGTGGCTGCATTTATTGTTGCTACATTGAAGCCTGTTACGATCGATGACTGTGCATTTATTATACCCTTTTTTGTGGTATCAATCGAGAGGGGAAGCGCGCTGACCCGCGCCAGGGACAAGGATTGCGCCTCAAATCGTCCATTCCCACCCCTTTAAACCCAGCGCATAAGCAGAATGGGTCAAGCGAATTTCGAGGCTATAACGGGGTTCGAACATACTTTCAGTCAGCCATGTCCGGTGAAAGAGATAAGAGTCAAAAACCAGCACATCGCCGGGTGCCATCTCGGGTCGCCAGAACTGCTCGCGAGAGGCCTGGGCCTGCAAAACCGAAAGATCGCGCTGCTGGTAGAAAGGGATGAGCGGATCGGGGTTGAGTTCAAACCACACCCGGTTTTGAGGCATCAACCAAAGCTCCAAGCCAGGGGCGTTGCGTCCACAGGGATCGAGTGGGATCCAAAAATTGAGCGCAGGTCGCCCGCCCAAGAACTCCGCATCCTGATGAAAGGGAATTTGACGCTCGGGCCAAAAGGGATGCTGGCGGCGCGGCTGGCTATTTTTTTCGATCAAGAAAAGCGAGGGCCCAAAAAAATGACCTAAAAAAGGCTGCAAGCTGTGTATGCCCAAAAGACGGGTATACAGATTCGCTTGATCGGCAGAATGCTCTGACAGCGGCAAAAGTTCTTCTTCGTAAGGCAAATGGCCGTATTGAAAGAGCTTGTGATAAGCCACCTGTGGCATCTGGCCACTTTGCCAAGCCAGATCTGCCTCGGCATAAAGTGCTTCCAACTCTGCTTTCGCCGCGTGTAAAAGTGGCAGCGGCAAGATTTCCCGCAGCAAGAAACAGCCCTTTTGCTGAAGGGCCGTTTGCAGTACATCAGCAGGAGGAACCTCACTGAAGTCAGGCAAAGCCATGGCTTAGATTTTTTGAATCGAACGGGCCAGGAAAGGGCGATCTGCCTGAAAATTCTGGATACTTTTACGCAAAATCTCTTTCACAGCTTCACTGCGAAAGGAGTCGAAGCTGCCCAATTGCTCCAAATGGGACTCTGCATTGCGCCGGATTTTTTCGACCTGCTGGGCCACCTGTTGTGAAGAAAGAGGTCCGGTGACGGTGTGCTCAGAACGAATCATGAAAAATCTCCTTGAGGTAAAAAAGCTTGTTTGAGCTTTATACCCTGGCTCCCCAAGATAAAAACGGGCTTAGCCCATTTTTATAAAAAGCTTAATTTTCCTCAGAATGAAAATCAGCTAATTGTTTGGCGGATCCAACTGATCCAAAATCCCAAGAAGCGCGTTGGTCTGTGTAAGGCTCTTTTCACGCGTATCCAGTTCAGCTTTCATCTCTTCACGGGTCATACCAGAATAATCCGCATCAGGACTGGGGTTGACAGAGCCTGGATCGACCGTGTCTTCGCGTTTTTGGCCTTGAGGAGGTATCCCTTCCTCTGTTTCCCAAGAAAAGCGAGACCTTTCGGCCGATGACGCATTCGGAGTTTGCTCTGCCGAGTCTGTTCGAGAAACACCATCTGTCATTCTGGCGGCAGGAGAACCCCTTAAAATAACAGATCCTGATCCAAGAACAACCGCATTGGGACTTTCGAGTATTTTTGTAACATCAGGGGAAGCTTCCTGTAAGCTTTGGTTCATTTCAGAAAACCAGTTCCCAACTGCATTTAAATCTCCGGCGGACTGATTGTCATCCTGGACAGGCCCAGGTTTGCCTGTTAATGCTGGGGAGGGGGGAATATTTTGAAGAATTTTGGGCGTTTGGGCGTTTTGAAGCGTTCTCGGTGCTTGTGCATTTTGAAGGGTTCTTGGCGCCTGAACATCTAATCCGCTCATAAATATATATTTTCCTCAACAATCTTTATCCTTTATCATAGCCTCATGATCAAGATTTAGTCCAGAGAAGGCTGAAAAAGACTCACTTTCCCCCGCAGGCAGATCAAAGTTTTGCCTTGAGAACGGGCATTGCTGGCACAGAGAAAGCGCCGCCGGGATGTCTGCAAGGGATCGGGTGAGGCTGTGGCCTTGTAATCATCATAGGCCGTGTTGCGTTCCGCCAGGGGAAAGCCCCCAACCCGATCCACTTGCTTTTCATTTCTCTCTCCTATTGAGGAATCCCACGTACCTGCGCCATCCCCTGTCCGCCATTGGCACTGTTCTGTGACCAAGTGGCAGGCTCAGAATCGACCACGGTATAGCTGCCGGCAGGCAACACCACATTGGGTTCGGTATACCAATAGGCATTGGGCACGCCCCCCTGACCGGGACGGGTCATCACCGTCCAGGGCCCGTAAAGCTTACCACTGCTATCTCTGAGACCAATCGTCCCACCCGGTGAACCTTGGGCATTGTTCCAGTGATAGGTCTGGAAAAAGGTGATCTTGCTGGCCTGGGCCAAGTTAAACTGGGTGGCCGCCGTGGGCTGATTAAACACCGCCAGGATATTGCCATTGTCGAAGAGCATCTGATCCTGCACGGCGACGGGTGTGGGAGAGGCGCTTGGCGTGGGAGTGCCCAAATTGGGGCCGACCCAGAGCAATTGTTTGCCTTCGTTGACCACCATTAGCAGACGATCCCCGGCCGGACTAAAGGCCAGATAACTCGGTTTGGGGACGCCCGTGAGATAAGGCACGGGCGACGAATAATCAGGCCCACCTTTGAGCACCTGATTCTGGCTTGGGTAACTCCAGTACAGGGCCTTGTCAAACTGGCCGCCCCCAGCTGCCAGCCCGCCAAAATTGGTGTCTTTTGCGGCCTCTGCCATCAATTTAGCCGTTCCATTGGGCTGTATCAGGTACAAGCCAGGTGTACCACCAAAAGGCCAGCCACCGGCACTATTGAGGGCGTAGAGTTCGTGGCGGGAATCGAGATAAGCCAGAGAGAAAAGTCCTGGCGGAATTTCGCTATCGAGCAGGCCGACCTCTTGCTCGCTGCCAGCGGGTAGATACCAGGTATTGTCGTTTTCGAAATCGGCAAAATACCAACCCGCATCGCTGCTGGGAGCATCGTTGAGCTTGAGAGGGGTCAGACCCTTGCCAATCTGCACCAGATATTGTCCATCACAGACCACCGTCAAATTGCCGGTTTGGGGATCAAAACGCAATTCATTGGGTTTTGGCAGACCTTTAACCACAACAGTGGTGGTGCCATCGGCTGCAATTTTTAAGACATTGCCACTCTGACGCTCCAGGGTGTAGAGCCCAGCCCCATGGGGGCCTTTGTCGGTATAAGCCAAGCCATCCCAATCTTTGCCTTCGGGCGCTTGGGCATAGAGACTGGCTATGCCCCCAGAAACCTGATACACCCCGCGCACGCCAGGGCCAGAACCCCACCAAGAGCCCGCTTCAATCCGGTTTAAAAAGTAGAGTTTCTGGCCCAAATTGTCATAAGCCAAAGAGGCCAAAGCACCCGGTATTGTGCCTTTGCTGCTATCAAGCATCCCCGTTTCTGCCGCCGCGGCATCAGCTTTGAACCAGACATTGTCGTTTTCAAAATCGCTAAAATACACACCGCCTTGGGGAGCGGGCAAAATATCATGCAAGCCATCGTGGCCTTGGGCATTTTTCCACTCGGTGACACTGCCATCGGGATTAAATTGGTAGATACCACGGGTTTGCACCCCTGCTGCGGGCGCAAAGTCCATGCTCACCACAGGTGTTCCGTTGACCACGGCCCCGTGCCGCCAAATCGGGCCCCGCAGCAAATCGTGGTTGGCGTAGACCGAGGCTTTGCCCAGGCTATCTAGCTTAAGCAGGGTCTGGCGGTTGAGTGAGCTGGTCATGACATAGAGCGTGCCGTCAGGTGCGTAGAAATGGGTCCCCAGCGGCCCCAGGGTATAATTTGAGCGCAAGACCTGCATTTGCATGCCCGCAGGGATTTCGATCCCCGTCAATTCAGTCGGCAGCAGCAAATCTGTGCGTGGCACACGGGTAATCTCAGAAGTGCCACCGTGATCGGCTTTAAGCTTGAGGGGGGTTGAAGAGCCATCCGGACGCAGGGTATAGATTCCGCCAAAGCGATTGCCGCCGTCGGGATAATAGTCAATCGCAGCCAGATAACCGTCGCCAGATTTTAAAGGCACTGCTGCTTTACCGTTGATGCCTGCCAGCAGGTCCCCTGTCACAGCAGCTTTCCAGCTACCACAGGCATCGGTGGTGGAGAATTCCTGTTTGCTGCGATCAGAAGAAAAAACCTGGGCCTGGCCCCGATCGTCGAAGAAGACATCCCCAACATTAAACGGGGTCTCATACAGGCGTGCGCTCATACCCGCAGGTACCGTTAAACCCGTGGGCAGGGGCAATTCTTTTAAAACAGCAGCAGTCCCGCAGCCTGTGACGGGTGCAGAACTGGGAGCCAAAGTAGGCAGAGGTGCGGGTGTGGCACTTTGGCCCGGAGCAGGCGGCACCACCAGCGGTGCCGAGGGCGTGGCTTGGGGTGTAGGGCTGCTTACAACAGGTGAAGGACTGTTCACAGGGGCAGAGGCACGGGGTGTGGGTATGGGACTGTTGCCAGGGTCAGGTGAAACCGGGGCAGGGCCACAGGCCGTGAGGCTCACAGCCAGCAATGCAGAAAGACGAAATCGGGTTGATGTGTTCATAAAATGCCTCCAAATGAGCCTTATTCTGCTTTGAGTATAGGTAAAAAACAACCCAGGTCTAATGATCCATCTCGCCTCAATCATTGATTCCGATCAAAGATCTGAGAGAGCCATTCTCCCCCCCTGAGATTTTGTTACAATGCTCTCAACACACATAGCAACAGGAAAAAAACCATGCTGAGAAAAGTTTTGATTGCCAACCGAGGTGAAATTGCGATTCGGATTCTCAGGGCCTGCCAGGAAATGGGCATTGCCACCGTGGCCGTTTATGCCGAAGACGACCGCCAGAGCAAACATGTGCGTCTGGCCGATGAAGCCTTTCTCCTGCCCGGCAGCCAACTCAGCGAAACCTATTTAAATATTCAGGCCCTGATTGAGATCGCCCAAAAATCTGGGGCAGAAGGCATTCATCCCGGCTATGGGTTTTTATCCGAAAATGCCGGATTTTCGCTGGCCTGCCGCGAAAATGGGATTGTCTTTATTGGCCCCAGCCCAGAGGTCATCGAAGCCATGGGCAGCAAACTCCTGGCCCGTGAACGGATGAAAGCGGCAGGAGTGCCAATTACCCCAGGCAGTCCCAAGCTGAGTAGCTTGGCTGAGGCCCAGGAGTGGTCAGAAAAAATTGGCTATCCGCTGCTGCTCAAAGCCAGCGCCGGGGGCGGAGGCCGTGGCATGAAACGGGTCATGAATGCCGAAGAATTGCCCAGCGCCTATGATGCGGCCCTGCGCGAGAGCAAGAGCTATTTCTCAGATGACACGGTCTACCTGGAAAAACTGGTGACCGCTCCCCGCCACGTCGAAGTCCAAATTTTGGCAGATACCCACGGCCATGTGATTCACCTCGGCGAGCGCGATTGTTCGGTGCAGCGCCGCAATCAAAAGCTGATCGAAGAGACCCCTGCGCCCAACTTACCCCCAGACGTGCGCCAGAAATTGCTTGATGCTGCCGTGGCGGGTGCCCAGGCAATTGGCTATACCGGCGCTGGCACCTTTGAATTTGTGGTGCAAAACAACAGCGAACCGTATTTCATGGAAGTCAATACCCGCTTGCAGGTCGAGCACCCGATCACCGAAATGGTCACACGGGTCGATTTGGTCAAAGAGCAATTGCGGATTGCCTCAGGCCTGCCCCTGAGCTATCGCCAGGAGGACATTCGCTTTGAAGGTCATGCGATAGAATGCCGTATCACTGTGGAAGATGCCACCCAGAATTTCCGGCCCGTGCCCGGTTTAATTGGCAAGTATGAAGAGCCTGCCGGTTTTGGCGTGCGGGTCGACAGCATGCCTTATGCCGGTTATGAAATCCCGCGCAGCTATGACTCACTTTTGGCCAAATTGGTGACCTGGGCCCCCACCCGCGAAGAAGCCCTGGCCCGGATGCAGCGGGCCCTCAAGGAGTACACGATCGAAGGTGTGACCACCTTGATTCCGTTTTTCCAATGGGCGCTGAACGTGCCGGCTTTTGCCGAAGGCCAATACGATACCGGTTTTGTTGGCAAATACTTTGAGCCCAGTCAACTCACAACGGCACCCGCTCCCACCCCGGTGGAAAGTGCGCCCCGCCACCGCGAAGTGGTGGATGTCGAGGTCAATGGCCGCTATTTTCAGGTCGCACTCTATTTGCCAGAAATGCCAACGCATTCAAAGGCCAACACGGTAGCCAGTGCCCCCAAAGGGCCCGCCAGCGGCAAAGGCAGCCGCAAAGACAGCAGCAACCAAAGCCAAGTTCCCGCACCCATGGCGGGCACGGTTGTCAAAGTCGCTGTCGAAGCCGGTCAGAGCGTGGAAAGTGGCCAATTGCTCTGTATTATTGAGTCGATGAAAATGGAAAACGATCTGCTCTCCCCCCGCAGCGGCACAATCAAAAAAGTCCCGATCCAGGCCGGCGAAAAAGTTCAAGCAGGTGCTCTGCTCGTGGAGTTTGAAGCCTAAACCTGGGCTAACCCAGACAATTTAAACCAAAAACTGCAGCAAGGCATCCAGACAATCCTGGGGAATCCCGTTGCGCCAGGTATCGTGCCGCAGCGAAGCTGCGTGTTTGCCACTGTAAAAAGCGGTGTTTTCGCCGTCCAAACGCCCACAAATTTGGGTGAATTTGTCCTGTTGTGGGTGCAAGACCAAATGCGGAAAGCCCTGCGGCAAGCGCAAAGCTTGCTCAAAAGGCTGGTCAGGCAGGCCACCTTTGGCCAATTCAGCTTGCAAAGCCTGGGGTGAGACCCCATGGCATTGCCCCAAATAGAAAAGCAAATCCATCGGTTTTTTGACGGGAGAATCCAGCACCAGTCGCTCAATCAGGGGGTGCACGCCACTTAAAAGCACCGCCGAAATACAGGCATAAGAGGCAGCCATCAGCGTCAAACCAGGGCATTGCCAAAATTGGGCCAGGTATTCGAGCAAATACCAGAGCAATTGGGTCTCAAGGACACCTCCCCCCAAAAGCCGCTGGCCCTGGGGATTTTGTCCACCCAGATAGGCGATCAGAAAACGGCCTTCGAGACCACCGGCCTGCAGAGCCGCCACCAAAGGCAAAGCCGCTTCGGGCTTGGCGCGAAAACCCGGCAAGAGCAAATAGGTGCGTTCGCAGGCCCCCACCGAGACCACCAAGAGTTCCAAAAACGCCCGTTCGGGCCAGGGCGAAAGTGAGAGCCGAAAATGCCGCATATTCTGTTCTTGGCTGAGATAGCGCTCAGCAAAATCCAGATCCATCGGCAGGGGATCGTGGCAATAAATATCCGTGGGACGGTGTCCCCCTTCCGGTTGGGCCAGATCTGACCAATGGCGGTAGGGTTTAACCTGCAAACGGGGAGAGATCCGCACAGGCTCAGCGGTTTCAGACTGGCTTCGATTGAGTCTCTGGTTGAATGCTTGAGTCAGCCCTTGATTCAGACCATTTTGCAGGCAATCTTGCAAAGCCAGCGGACTGCTGCCAGCGGGCCAGACCGCAGGCAAAAGCAAAGAGGCGTTATCCCGCCTGCGCTGCGTGGCCAAAGCCAGCAAAAGTGGGTTTTGGGCCCGCAGGGGAAGGCGATAATCGGCGGCGATGTTTAGATCTTCCTCCAAATTTAACTCAGAGCGAAAGGGGATTTCGGCCTGAGGCCCCGACAGGGACTGCGCAAAAAAAGGCAGGGGCTCAGCATCGACGGGCAGCCAAGTCAAAAGGGGCTCCAAAAACACCTCATAAGCGCTCTTCAATTCGGGTTCGGGTAAATTGAGCGACAAAACTGAGGGTCTCGATTCAGCCTGCTTGAGTTTGGGACTGAAATAAGCCAGATATTGCTGCCAATCTGGCTTTTGCAATAATTGGGCAAAGGGACTGGGTTGAATTTTGGGACCGGTATCAAGCAAGCAGAAATGGGTCTCTTGCCAAACCAGATTTTTGGGAGAGAGATCGAGCAGATACCCTTTTTGGCGATAAAACTCTGCGGCTTGACTCAGCAGCCGTTCCACGGCCGCGGTCTGAATCTGAGTGGGTGTCTGCACCATTAACAAAGCCTGCAAGGTGGGGCCCGACACCCAGCCTTTGAGCAGCACTGTCTCGGAAGCCGCTAAAACAGGTGCCACAGACCAGCCTGCAGCGTGCAAAAGCTGCGCCACTTCGGCCTCAGTGGCCAAGAGTTGACGCAAAAACTCAACAGAGGCGCGAATCTGTTTGAGCGCATAGATCTGCTCTCCATCGCAGGCCTGTACGCGATAGACCGTGCCAATCAAACCTGCTCCGGCAAAGGCCAAGACACGGTAGAGTTCTTTGCCAACAGGTAGACAGGTTCCCACAGGCAAGACAACCGAAGCCGCCAACAACTGCTGTTTGAGTCGGGGACTCTTGACCACAGCGCTGAGCAACCCCAGTTGTTCGTGTGAAAGTTTTAAAAAAGCCGTCTGCACAAGACAAGCTCCCAAAGGAGCCTGGGCAACCTAGAGCAGAGCTTTGCGCAAGCGCTTGACCGCATGCTCCATCTCAACCAGGGCTTCGATGGATTTGACCACAGAGGGTTCCACAGCCAGAATTTGCGCCATTTTCTGGACTGCCGCTTTTTCTTCTTGGGCATAGTGACCATCGGCACGGCTGACTTCGATCGCATCGCGAATCAACAAGCGGGCACGTTTGCCGCCTTTGGTAAAGTCGGGCAGCAGGGCCTCCAAAGTGGTCGAATGGGGATCAAAATCTGTGATCGCCTGGATGGCATCATCTGAAGCGCTCACCCGTTTCATGCCTTTTAACAGCGCCTGCCACTCGGCTTCAGCAATATCCCCATCAGCCGCGATCACGCATTTGAGGGCTTTGAGATAGTTCAGGGCTTGCTCAGGGGATTTGGGCTGTCTGCCATAACGTTGTTCTACGGCCTGTGTATCGTATTGACTCATTTTAAAATAGTCCACCTTTGATCTGCTGTATTTAACAGGATTATACGCCTATAGTATACGCCCACCCAACACATCAGAGTCAGATTTAATGATTAAAACTCGGTAAAGCCAGGCAGACTTTGAACCGTTCAAGGCTATAATCGTTATGAAGACCAATTTACAAGAGGAGACTGTCAGCTACTATGGGAGATATCAAGCGTCTGGGAAGCGGTTTTGACCTTTCTTCCTCCTCTCCCATTTTCCGCGGCTCCCTCTCGATGCCCAAAATGACCGTGGGCCAAATTAACATGCCTTCGATCTCACAGAAACAAGTCTTGGAAAATATCGACAGCAAACAAATGGCAGTGGCCCAGGCCATCGATCAGTCTGTCAGAAGCGTTAGCCAGGCCTTTCAGAGCAGTGGTCAGTTTTCAATTAAAACCGCAGATGGTCGCAGTGTTCCTGCAGCCCGATTCCTCTCCCCCGATGAACTCAAACAATTGGATCGTCTGCCGCCCCATTTGCAGCGCAAGATCCTGGATGTCAGCTCCCTGCGTGGCAGCAATAGCTCCCAAATACAGGCCGAGTTAAGCAAAAATATCAAAGCCGTGATCGGAGATCTGGCTGAAGCCAGTAAACTGACCTTCGTTGGAAAAGATGGCAGAGACTGGACCGTGCGCAATTTGCTCGATCTGGCCAATGCCGTCAATCAAATGCCCATCAGTCACCGTCAACAGCTCGAAGGTGTGACCTTTGTGCGGGATGATGAACCCGATTTTGGCTACAAAGACCACACCCCCGACCTGCTCGAAAAAATGGCCAATAAAATGGTGGCCGGGCATTATGATTTGCGCACACGTTCTGTGATTCTCTATGATCGCGGCCTGCAAGACAGCTTCCCGGTTTTAGACGCCGATCTGCAACAGAATCTGCGCGCCATTTCGGCCCATGCCTGTGATTCATGCAGCAGTCCCAAACTGAATGTAGAATTGCAACAGAGTCTCAATGCTTTGCAAGGCAAAGCCAGTAGCAAAGACGTGGCCAGCCTACAAAAATTACTCAATCCCTATTTGGTCCGAATCAATCAAGCCAAGATTCAAGAAAATGGCCAATGGGGGCCAGCGACCGAAACCGCGGTCCGTTCAGTTCAGGCCCATTTATTGGACAAATACCTGCAAAACAATTTTCACCTGAACCCCGCTCAAAAGCAGGAATTGCAGCAATTGCAACAATTGGCAATGTCGCCCCAATTTGGCATGATTACGCGCGTAGTGAGTTTAAAAGACAAAATGCAAAATCTCAGTCAAATTCCCGATCCCCAGGTGCAAAAATTGCTGGCAGAATTGGCCAAAAGTGAATTTGGCGACGTTTCAACCCAATTTTTGCTCAGAGATATTTCCGACTCATACCGAGCGAATCGGCAGGTCAGTAGCACAGAAGAAGTGATGATCCATGAAATGGGCCACCATATTCAAATGGGGCTCTCAAATGAAAACGAGTATATTGCCGAATTCAGCAAACTCTCAGGCTGGGTCAAACGCGAATCGGGTGAAATCGCAGACGGTTATGTCAACGGCAAGATGAGTTCCGAAAACGTGGCTGATGTCTATAGCCAACTCGCCTCAAACGGACAAGAAAAAGATGCAGGGCTTTACACCGCCAAACTCAGCCCCCAAGAGCGCAATCAGGTCTTTGTCACCAGTTACGCTGCCACAGATCCAATGGAAGACTTTGCTGAATCGTATAAAACTTTTGTGCTCGATCCGGCAAGTTTGATTGAAGCCTCCCCCGAAAAATTCTTTTTTATCAACTCTTTGCCCACCCTTCAAAATTACAAAATCGGCAGCGGCATCCGGCAAAGAAGCCATTATACCGAAGAACAAATCCGCCCCTTTGTCACAACGGCCTTGCGCAATCAATACCGCTTTGAGCCCAGCAAGGTCAATGTGGATACCTTTATCCGCGAACATTTTGAAAATATCGTGGGGGCCAGCCAATCTCGCCGTCCCTTAAATCTCTCTTCAGACACCATCCTGGCCGTTTTAGACACCCACAAAGAATTGCTCAAATCGTTAAATCTCGAACATTTGAGCCCGCCGACACGGGCGGGAGCCAGGGATCCTGACTTTGCCGTCCTGAAAGAAATTCATACGCGAACCCAAAATTTGATTGCCGCCAAAGGCAACGCGGGCGAAGCCAAAGATTTTTTCTATTCGTTTACCAATCCCAACGAAATTGAAAACCGTTTTCCCAAAGCTTCGCCAGACTTAAAAACCAATCTCAAAGACCAAAGTTTTGCCGCAATGATGCTGGCCATGGGTAAAATTGGGGGTTATGCTGCGGTGATCAACCAGGCCAAAAATGTGGATTTTCAGGATCAACAGACCTACAAAGACGCCAAAGATTATTTCTCGACAGCCTTCAAACAGCCCTCAGCTTTACTCAGCCGTCAGGTCTTGACCCAAGGCTACAACCTGCTGCGCGGGGTGGGCAGCAATTTAGTCAATCCCGAAGATCGCAAGATTGATCCCGCTCGCGCATTTTTTCAGACCCTTGAAGCAGATCCCGCTGAAGCCTTTCCCGAAGGCTGGTACCTCTTTCCCGATGAATTTAAAGAGATGTTGCAAAACAAACGCTTCCTGCAAGCGGTTTCAGGTGATTCGGGTCGCTACCAGCCCTCTCCTGAGGTGATTCATCAAACCCTCGAAAAAATTGTCGAAATGATCGAATTTAAACGCGGCCTCGATGCAATGCTCAACGGCGGCTAAATTTTAAGACTCAAAGCCGGCGCCACCTCGGGCTCGGCCCGCAGCGGAATTTGGCGGCGCGCAAACAGACACTGCAATTGAAAAGGGCTCAGGCCTGTCATTGCCATAATCTGGCGCAAATTCAAGCGTTTTTGTTCGTAGAGCATCAGGGTGATTTCAAGACTCAGCTCTTCTTCAGTCATTCCCAGGGTCTTGAGTGTGGCGTCCGAGATATGTAAGCTCATGGCAAGATTCCTTCTCTGTCATCGTATAGGTCTCTATTCCCATATATTAAGAAATGTAAACCCATTTGTACTTTTATAACATGCTATAGGGGTCAATATCTACCACCAAACGCTGAACCTCTGAGGCGTACTGGCGACTGAGCTTGTGCAAGAGCGCACGCAAGGCCTGTAATTCAGGAATTTTTAAGAGCAATTGCACCAAAAACAAACTCCGAATCCGCTCAATCGGTGCTGGACTCGGCCCCAAAATTTGCAAATCTGCCGGCCCACGTTGGCGCAAATCTGTCGCAAAGGCATTTGCGACCTGCATTGCCAGTTCCTGACGGGGATGAACAAAGATCAGGCGTACGAGCGAGCCAAAAGGCGGGTAATGTAAGTCCTGGCGGTGCAATAATTCGTCTTGGGCAAAACCCGCGTAATCATGGTTGATCGCATGGCGAATGGCCATATGTTCGGGCGCATAGGTCTGCAAATAGACGCGGGCAGGCAAATCCCCTCGCCCCCCACGCCCGGCGGCCTGGGTTAAGAGCTGAAAGGTGCGCTCAGCAGCCCGAAAGTCGGGCAGATTTAAGGCCAAATCCGCCACCATCAGACCCACCACCGTCACTTTAGGGAAATCCAGCCCCTTGGCCACCATCTGGGTGCCGATCATAATATTTGCCCGGCCAGAGCCAAATTCCTCCAAGAGTTCCAAATGGGCATGTTTGGCACTGGTCGTGTCGCGATCGAGGCGCACCGTACGGGCCGTCGGAAAGAGTTTGTGGGTAAGTTCTTCGAGTTTTTGTGTGCCCAGGCCAAAACTGCGAATGGCATCACTTTGGCATTGGGGACATTGTTTCGGTGGCGGACAGTGGTAATCACAATAATGGCATTTGAGCCGCTCATCGCTGCGGTGATAGGTTAAACTCACTGCACAGAGAGGGCAATGCAAGGTTTCGCCACAGCTGCGGCAGAGCACCGTGGCCGCATAACCCCGGCGGTTGAGCAGCAGAATAACCTGTTCTTCGCGTTTGAGCGCCTCTTCAATGGCCAGCTTAAGTGGGGGGCTAAAGGCCGTGGCCTTGCCCTCGTAATTGCGCATATCCACCACACTGACCGGCGGCAAAGGCTGTGAATGCACGCGGTTGGGCATTTGCAAATAGGGGTAATCGCCCTGAATCGCGCGGTAATAGCTCTCCAGCCGGGGTGTGGCACTGCCGAGTAAAACCAGTCCCTTGTTCAGCCAGGCCCGGCCCAGGGCCAAGGTGCGGGCGTCATAGCGCAGACCATTGTCCTGTTTAAAGCTGGATTCATGTTCTTCGTCGATCACGATCAGACGCAGATTTTTGACCGGCGCAAAAATCGCCGAACGGGCCCCCACGACAATCGGTGCCTCGCCATCGCGGATCCGCTCCCACTCGTCGAGGTATTCGCCTTCGCCCAGACCACTGTGCAAAATCGCCACCTGCTCGCCAAAGAAGCCGCGCAGGCGCATCAACATCATCGGCGTCAGCGAAATTTCGGGCAGCAAAAAAATACAGCCACCCTCCTGCTCGATCACCCGCGCCATGGTGTGCATGTAAACTTCGGTTTTGCCAGAGCCCGTCACCCCATGCAAAAGGGCCACGGGCTCCGGTTGCGGTGGGTTTTCGAGGGCAGCAAGCAGTTGCTCTAAAACCGCTTCTTGATCGGCGGTCAGGGTCGGACGTTTTTGCGGTTCACTCGACAGTGACGCCAAAGGAATGCGGCGCAGACGGGCATTGGAAATATCCACAGCCCCTTTTTCTTCGAGTTTGTTGATGGTGACGGTATTGGTCTCGGCCTGCTCGCAGAGTTCGATCAGGGTCAAATAGCCCCCAGCCTGACGCAATGTGCGCAAAACGCCTGCCTGACGTGGTGTAAGGCCTGTGGGCTCTTTGAGATAACTGACAAAGAGCTGGGTGCGGGGCTGAACTTTGGGGCGCATTTCGTCGTAAATCTCAATCAATTGCTGCTGACGCAGGGTGTCGAGCCAGCCCTGCAAACGATTGCCAAATTTACGTTTACAGCCCGTAACGGTCTTCCAACTGGGCGCCGAGGCAATCAGGT
Organism: Candidatus Sericytochromatia bacterium; assembly: GCA_044356335.1. Lineage (GTDB taxonomy): Bacteria > Cyanobacteriota > Sericytochromatia > UBA7694 > UBA7694. The sequence goes on along the minus strand of JBIKWL010000042.1, from coordinate 1,262 downwards.
ATTTGCCAAAATCCAGCAAATCAGGCTGCAAGACAAACTCACTTTCCAAGCGGGCCACAAATTCAGCCACAGGCAAGGTGGGTGCGATCAGGCGGCGAATCGAGCCCGTCAATTGCCGGGGCAAGGCCGTGGACAAAACCTGACTGAGCGAACAGAGATAATACTGGGCAATCCAATGCAGCCATTTGAGAAATTTGGGCTCCAGCAATTGCTGCTGAGAGAGGCTCTGCAAGGGGCGGGCCCGCATGGAGGGCGGGCTCTGGTGCAAGCGCACCACAAACCCCATACGCAAGCGTGAGCCAAAAGGCACTGTCGCTTGCTGGCCCAAACCAATTTGTTTGCGCAGGCTTTCGGGCACGCTATAGGTGTAAATTTCCCGTTCCACATGGGCGGGCAGATCTTCGATCAAGACATCGGCAAAAAGGGGAGACGAAACTAAAGCGTGCATATTTTAAGTTTACCAGTGGGGACTTGCCCCAGGATCAAGTCCCCAGGTTAAAATCTGGAAACCCCAGAAATCAAAGGAAAAAGAGCCCTATAAAGCGAGAAGAATGTCGTGGAGCCAAAATAAGAATTAACCATTTATTAAACTTTGCTTACCTCAAATATAAGAATGTTTTTATTCGGTCTTTGCGATATGATAGACATAAGCTCCAAGTGTTAAAAAAAGCGTAAAGAGGAATTCAAAGATGACCGGAAGTATTCAATTCTCCAACCAACAGTGGCTCGTTCGCTCCCTCGATAAAAACAACAATAACGTGATGGATGAACTCAAAGTTGATCCCCGCGTCAAAGACAAAGTTGACACAGATAAAAATGGCGAAGTCAGCCGCAATGAATTGACCTCTGCCCTGCAATCCGACGCCGTGGAAGTCAACCAAGGCGTGATTACCGAAAGCAAAGGCATTCAGATCTACACCAAAGGTCTGGAAACCCTGAAAAACGTTCACACCACAGCCAGCAATTCTTGGGGCCACGTCTTCACCCCCACTTTCTTTCAAGATGACACCTTGGGTGAGCGCTACAACAAACTCGTCGACAGCAACCGCGCTTATACCTCCGCCATTGATCGTCAGGAATCCGCCCTGCGCTCGATTCGCGATATGACCGCCAATGCCCCCGATGCCACCTCCCGCGCTCTGCACATTCAAGCCGACACCACCCTGCGCAGTGCCAGCTGGCGGACCTGGACCGGCACCTTTCAAAATCTGCTCGCCATGGGCAATAGCTCCGATGAGCACACCGTGCGTCAGATGGAAATG
>JBIKWL010000161.1:0-11619 GCA_044356335.1 Candidatus Sericytochromatia bacterium | reverse complement strand
TCGGATTGCTCGACAGTGGCGAATATGCTTTTGAAAAAGCCCTGGTGGATCTGACTCTGCCGGATGCCGCAGGTGAAGAAATTATCGACGCGCTTCAGCCTTACCAACTGCATATGATTGTCATGACGGGCACCTTTGGCAAAGAATGGCGCGGCATTTTGCAGGGAAAAAATGTCGTAGACTATTTCATCAAAAATAAAATTAACAGCTACGACGAAGTGATCTCCTGTCTCAATCGCTTGGATCGCAATACCCAGGTTCAAATTTTGGTCGTTGACGACTCGATCAGCTACCGCAGTTTGGTCAAACGCATGCTCGGTCTTCAGAATTACCAGGTTTTGCAGGCCAGTTCTGGCGCAGAAGCACTTGAAATGCTTGCCGCCAACCCCAATATTCAATTGGTGATCACCGATTATATGATGAAAGACATGAATGGCATCATGTTGACCGAAACCATTCGCCAGAAATTTAAGCCCCATCGCCTGGGACTCATCGGTATTTCTGCGACAGAAGATCTTTCACTCTCGGCTCAATTTCTCAAGGCTGGGGCTTCCGACTTCTTGCGCAAACCCTTCACTGTCGAAGAATTCAACTGCCGGGTGGAGCAAAATATTCAACGCATGGAGCAGTTTGAGCTTCTGCAAAAGTCGATCGATGTCAAAGATCATTTTTTAGGCATTGCTGCTCATGATTTGCGCAGCCCGATGGGGATCATTTACTCCTATTGCTAGCTCTTTTTGGGCGGACGTTTGGGCGATTTGACCGAAGATCAGGAGAAAGTGCTTGCACAGATCAAAAAAACCACAGCTCAATCGTTGTCTTTGCTCGAAGGCCTTTTGGATATTACCGCGATTGAGAGTGGCAGTCTGCGTTTGCGGCAAGTTGAAGCGGATATCTTGCCGCTCTTGCATGAACGGCTTGAACTGCAGCGCATGCGGGCCCGCGAAAAAGACATTGAGCTGAATTTGTATGTTCAGAATGTGCCTTCTGTTTCGCATGACCCTGAGCGTTTGGGGCAAATCATTGATAATTTTGTCAGCAATGCAATTAAATATTCACCGCTCAAAAGCATGATTACGATCTCACTCTATGCCACCGATGAAAATATCTATCTCGGTGTTGAAGATCAGGGGCCGGGTCTCTCGGCTCAAGAGCAGGAGCGCCTGTTTAAACCGTTTGAACGCCTCAATAAAAAAACCACGGCAGGTGAGTCCAGCACCGGGTTGGGTTTGGCGATTGTGCGTAAAATCGCCGAAAGTCATGGCTGGAAGGTGGGCTGTGTCAGCCAACTGGGTCAGGGCAGTACTTTTCAGCTCTGGATACCCCTTGTTCCCTTGGGCCCCTCTGTTCCTTCTGCAGTGACAACAATGGCTTAAAGTCTTTCCGGCCTGGGTCTGACAAAATTCTCAACCTCTCTTTGGGCCCCGTGTTATAATGCCCAAGATTCTATGACCAATTGCTTGAGAAGTAACTTGAGAAGTAACTTGAGAAATATAACTTAAGAAATATAACTTGAGATTTGTTATTTGAGAAAGGACCCGTTTTCGTGGAAACAATTAAACTCAAACGTCCAGTCGCTATTAAAGCCATTGTGACCGAAAAATTCAAAACCGAAGCAACCAAAGAAATTCAACAGGCACTGCAAAACTTCGACCTCGCTCTTCAGCAGCTCGAATTCCAGGGCAAACGTGCTTTGGCTGACATCGATAAAGATCCCCAGATTCAACAAAAAGACGAAGCCAAACGTCAAATTGGTGCCCAGGTAGATCAGCAGCGCAATCAGATTAATGCGCAAAAAGCAGAGTTGCTGCAGCGCCTGAATATGATTTCTCAATTGGAAATGGACAGCGAATTCCTGCAGGCCACTGTTGACAATTATGTCGACGTCAAAGTGGGAGATAACCTCTACGAAAAAATGTCCAATACTGAGGTTATTGTCAAAGATGGAATTGTTGTCGAAATCCGCGGACAAGAATAGCCCTTTCATTCTGATTGGCAAGGTCCTTGCGCCGCATGGCATCAGGGGAGCGTTGAAGGTCAAGTCCCTCAGCGACTTCCCTGAGCGGTTTTTTGAGCTTGAGGAAGTGTACCTCAGCCCCAATGAAACGCCCCAAGCGCCCCGTTTGGTACATGTCGAAGAGGTGCAGCCGCTCAAAGGAGATCAGTGGTTACTGGTTCTCGAAGAGGTTCCCGATCGCACTGCTGCAGAGAATTTGGGCAAACCCTTTCTCTGTGTGCCGCGTTCTCAGGCCATGGAATTGCCCGAAGATACCTTTTATGCCGAGGATTTGATCGGCTTTGAAGTCTATCGCGTCGAAACCACAGCTTGGGGTTCCAAGCTGGGAGTGATCAGTCAGGTGGTTCAAGGCATGCAGGATTTATTGGAGCTGACAACCCCTGAGGGGGATACCCATTTTATTCCCTTTGTCAAAGCCTTGGTGCCTGAGGTCGATATCGCTGGGCGCCGTTTGGCTGTTCAGGTGATAGACGGCCTGCTGGATCTTTAATGCGGCCCCTGATCTTTCAGGGGCCCGTCTATGGGGCTTCGGGTTACGCCACGGCAGCCCGTCAGTTTTTGCTGGCTTTGGATGCACTCCAGGTCTGTGATGTGGCTCTACAGCCCTTGGTTTGGAAAAGCGGTTTTGATGCCGGTGAGTCCAAAGACACCTTGCTCCGCCTGCAGGCTCTGGAGCGCAAATTGCCCGAAATCAACCGGGCTGAGGCCAGCCTTTTGCATTGGAGCGTGGCCAATGAGTTTCTGGGCCGTCAGGGCTGCGCCCGAGCGATTGGGCACACAGTTTTTGAGACCAATAGCTTGCTGCGTGAGTTTGTGATTGGCTGTAACCGCATGGACAGCGTGATTACACCCACGCGTTTCAATCAGACTCATTTTCAACAAGCGGGAGTAGCTGTCCCTATCGGTTTGGTTCCAGAGGGCGTTGATACCATGCGATTTTCTCCCACGGGTCCTCGGCTCAAGAATATCCCTCAACGTTTTAGCTTTTTGTTTTTGGCCCAATTGTCTTACCGCAAAGGCTTTGACTTGGTTTTGAAGGCTTTTTTGGAGCTCTTTGCCCATCATGACGATGTGCAATTGCTTTTGCGCTGTTATATCCGCGATGGTTCCCCCCGCGATCTGGAGCAGGTCCGTCAGTTTATCAGTGTCTTTCGCGAGCAGGAACTCAACGGTCTCAAATCGGGACATGTCTATTTGCTCAGCAATGTGGCTGATGTGCATTTGCCTGCTCTGTACCGCAGTGCAGATGTCTTATTGGCTCCCCATCGCGGGGAGGGCTGGGGTCTGCCGATTGCCGAGGCTCTGTCTTGCGAGGTGCCTGTGATTGCCACGGGCTGGGGTGGGATTCACGAATATCTGGGGCCTGAACATGCCACCTGGCTGAATTACCAATTGGCGCCGATTCCGGGAGATATTCCCGAAATTTTTCTTGGTACCCATTTAAAACAGGCCCGCCACGAAGGCCATCTGCTGGCAGAACCAGATTATCAACAGTTAAAATACGCTATGTGGGAAATGTACCGCAATTATTTTGTCTACAAAGCCCAGGCCATGCAAGCCCGTGAATTGCTTGAAAAATCACTGACATGGTCTGATGCCGCCCACAAGTTTGTGAAATGGATGGAGTTGCAGCCATGAGTTCTTCCCCCCCTGCTTGGATCAAATACACGCTCCTCTCCTTTGCCCTCTTGGCGGTGGGAGGGGGCTTTGTCTTTACTATTTCCGATAAATGGCAGCCAGCCCCCCCCAAAGAAGCGGTGATTCCTTCCAACAGTGTTCCCCAATCGGGCAATCTCGAAGGACTGGCGGCTCCTACTTTTACGCTCAAACGGTTTGATGGCAAGGTGGTTAATTTATCAGATTATCGCGGCAAGATTGTCTTTCTCAACTTTTGGGCCACTTGGTGTGAACCCTGTAAAGAAGAAATGCCCTCTATGCAGCGCTTGTACCAAAAAATGCAGGGCAAACCGTTTGAAATTTTGGCCATCAGTTTGGATCAAGGGGGCAAGCCTGCTGTGGATGCCTTTTTGAAGCAAGCAAAACTGCCATTGACCTTCCAAATTTTGCATGACCCTGAACAAGCCACCTCAAAAAAGCTTTACCATACCACTGGTGTGCCTGAAAGTTTTATTATTGGAAAAGATGGCAAAGTAATCAAACATGTGATCGGCTCTTATGAATGGGACAATGCACAAATTACCGCTTATTTCGAAGGTCTGCTCAAAAAAATCTAGAGACTATCGCCTGTTTGCTTTGAAGGCAATCGTTCTTTTGGGGCTGGCTCCGGTTTTGTTTTTAGGCTGTACGATGCCCTTGCCTGGCAATAGCAATAGCGAGGTCAACTCACTTTTGCCCAATAATTCAACGACCATTCCCAATTCTTCCAGTTTTCAGAGTTTGTTTATTCCCCTTGAGGACATTGGCGTCAGGCTGGGGCTGCACAACGGCAGTGGTTTGTTTTATCTCGATTTAAATGCCTGTGGTTCGAACCCGCGTTGCACAAATCAATTGGCCTTGCCTCTCAATTTGCTCGTGGTTTATCAGTTTTTTAACCCCGATAATACCCCTGTGCTGGGGCAATTGCCTGTCTTTAATCTGCCTGCGGAAGGCGAAAAAAACAGCCCCTTTCGCCAGCTTTTCCGCGTGATCGTACCCGCGGGTTATGTGGCGAATACGATTCGCTCAGCCGAAGATTTGGCTGCCAGCCAGTTTCGGATCGAAAGCAGCGGCAAGGCCTTTAATTTTCCGCTTGTGAAGACGGCCAATGCTGCCAGTGTGAATTTAAATGTCAAAAAAGCCTGGCAAAAATCAGAAGAAATTCGTTATTTGGATTTGGGCGACGTCCCTTATGCTTCCAGCAATAACCAATTGGGGGTGGGCCTGATTTATTTTCTGCGCAACCGCGATAGCAGCGACTTGCCCAGCAATCCTGCCCCGATTCTGGATACCGTGCCTGGAGATTTGCTCTACAGCCCGATTCGCCAGGTCTTTCGGGCTATTTCAGAAAACCAAATAGTGACTCAGGAGGGTGATCCTTCTCGCAGTCTTCGCTCACAAGAAGATCTTTTAAGGGCTGTGAATCAGGGCTTGTTTCGCCTGGAGGATACGGGCAGTTTCTTTAATTACCCGGTTTTTCAAGATGCGGGTATCATTTCTCAACCTCAAACCGAGATATATGGCTTGTATCTAGCTGTTTTAAAAGCCCTTCCAGTTTTGCCCGAGACGGCCCATTACGCTTTGTGGAGCCGCAATCAAGGGCAAGAGAACCGCTTGCTCTTGCGTTTCCGTTCGGGGGGATTTGGTTTATTCGATTTGCAAAAGCAGCCACAAGACTTGGGCAAGTCGCTGTTTCGTTTCTCTCAATCTGAATTGGCAAGTTTAAATACCTTTTTTGTGACCGTCGAAAACAAAGAGGAAAGTAAGCCTTCTCAAAGTATTATCTTGCAATCTGATGCCAATTCCGGCAGTTTAAAACGCAGTCTGAATTTACCTTTTCAAAATAATTATTTGCGTTTACAAGCAGGCAACTTTCTCTTGGCCACGCCCACAGATTCTGTCACAAATAACGGTGAATTTGGCCTCTGGTTTGCCAAAAGAATCACAGCAAACCTTTCTCAACCCCCTATTGCTCAAGAGTTGGAACCTGGGTTGGTTTTGTCTTTGCCCCCCTCGGGTTGGCTGTATCAGGGCTGGGTTTTATACCGCCGCAATCCAGAACAATGGCTGCCTCTGGGCCGTTTTAGCTCTGTCAATCAAGCAGATCAAGAGAATCCTTTTTCTGGGCGTCAAGCGGGCTATCCTTTTCCGGGGGAAGACTTTTTGAATAGCCCACCTGGGGGAATTACCTTTCCCTTTAATTTGCCCAGCAGCGGCGAAACAGAGGTGGTCTTGGCTTTGCAGCCTCAAAATGTACTGGTTCAAGCCCCATTCTTTCCGCTGTTTCGGGCTGCGTTGACCAAAGCTTCGCCTGTTTATACCAATCTCAATTTTCCTCCTGTGGCCTTTTCTGAACCCGAAATACAGGTGGAGCTTCGTCCTGAGACGCTTGCTCAGCCTTAATCTGTTAATTATCTGTTTGAGCTTTGTTTTTTTTATGTTAAGTCCAACAAGAGAAGCAATAGATTCACGGAAAAGAATGACACGAGGGACCATATTTTTGTAATCCATCCGCAATTGACTCAAAAGAGAGGACTTCCCCCCCTATGGATTTTAACCGTCTTGCCAGTGGCCTTGATGCCGGTATCAGCAAACAATTGGCCGAACAACTCCTTGCCAATCAGCTTTTTCGCGATGCCGCAGTCAAAGCCAATCGTCCAGAAGAAGACAGCACAACTCAAGCCCAAACGGCAGCAAATACAGGGTTAGACAATCTTCTCAATGCTCTTTCCAATACCTTGAATCAGGCTGTGAATGCAGCCGAAGAGCCCGAAGAGTCGGATGCCCCTGCTTCCACTGACGCCTATTCTGCAGAAAGCCTTGAAGCCTTGATGCATCACCCTCTGATGGATCAAGTCCTCAGCCAGATGTCGATGGAAGATGCCTTGGGTATTCGCGTTTTGCTCGGACAGGTTGATGCGGATGACGCGGAAAATATTGTGGGCCTCTTAAACTCTGTCTCTCCCACCTCCGTTAAAAAAATCGAAGCCATTCTCAAAAATCTGAGTTCTGAAGACATCCAAAAAGGCGTAGAATTTTTTCAGGCCCTTTTTGCTCCCGATGACGACACGATCTTCGCTCAAAATGGCAATTTTGATGTCTTCTACAACAGCGCCAATGTCCGTACTGTTTTGGGTGCTGATCTGGATGCCTTTATTGGAACGGCTTATCAGGTTACCCGCAAAGGTGGCGATTTTGGCTCTTTCATGGAAGCGGGCACAGAAGTTTTACAAAAAGGCGATTATGATGATTTCCGCCGTTTCTTGCAGGTCAGCAGCCTGGTGGCCTTGCAAAATCAAAATCTCGAGAAGTTTTATGACTTTGGCTCTCAAATTTTAGAGCAAAGCCCCAATGATTACGAAGGCAATGCTTTCCAAGTCTATATGACCGTGGCTCATGGCGGTTCTGTGGAGGACTTTATTGATATTGCCTCCAGTCTCGAAACCACAGGGTTTGAAGGTCGCAATAACTTGGTTGACCTCACCCGTGTAATTGTCGATTTCCGCAACAAAGGTTTAAACACCCCTTTCCTCTTCCAGCAAATGGCCGCAGTTGCTAATTCTGGCGGTAATGTCCGTGAGTATATGAATGAATATATGCTCAAACAGGGCATGATGAGCACCAAACCCGATCCCCGTGCCAGCCAATTTGATCGCATCGAACGGATTGACGGCGAACCCATGGTGATCAAAAAAGGCGAAAAAGCCGCGCTGTTTGCTCAGGCGATCAGTACCCGTGATGGTTTGTTGCCTGAAAGTGTGCTCTATTGGAGCTCTAAAGAAAAAGGCGCCATGGCCCAAGGCACAAGTTATCTCGACCTCTCCAAGCTGGGCGTCGGTGTCCACCATATCGCAGTTAAAATCGGTGGTTACGGTGGCGGCACAGATACAGCCATTAAAACCGTCATTGTTGAGCCTGCTGAAGGTCAAGAAGACACGACCGAAGAAACAACGCCTGTGACTCAGTCTGGTCAAAATACCAATCAAGGCATTGTCTTGCCTGAAAGTGGCAAAATCCGGGTCACTGTGAAACAGGGTGATGCGGGGCTGCGCTCCGATTTGTATCTCCGTCAGAATGGCCAATCGGATTTGGTCGCTGAGCGCGCCAATAACAGGGCCAGTACCACCACATTGGATAAACAATACAATGCCGGTGATCGCCTGGATTTGTTTATCAAAACCTTTAGAGGTGGCAGCAGCTACGAACACGGTACAGATACTGAAACGTATAATGGTCAATCGTATGCCAACGTTGAGCAGATCGGCGAAAATAAATGGCGGGTCAGTTTTGAAGATTTGCCCGGCCAATCTGCTGACTGGGACTATAATGACGTCGTCGTTGAAGTGGAATTGCTCCCAGAGACGGCTGCCGCTGGTTCGGTTGAATCCGCTCCTGTGACTGCCGTGAGCAAAGAAGAGGCCATTCAAATGACCCAAGCGGCTCTCAGTGCTCTCCAGGGCAATGGCAAAGTGTTTGAAGAATATGCAGCCATTCTGAAGGAACGCTATTTTAAGGCCATCGATGAACAAGTTGGCTATAACCAAGATTATATGCGCCAATTGCGTGATTATATGGCAGACCAAGATCAGCGTTCTGCCGAGTTACAGGCTTTCTTTGAACAAACATTGCAAGCTTTAACCGGCAACACAGGTAGCGCTGCAACCAACACGGATGCTGGTTCTACTGGAGGTGTCCGCCGTGGCGGTTATACAGATTCTGCAACCGCCTCACCACCCGCTGCCACAGCCTCTGTTCCCCCTGCAGCAGTTGCTCCCGCAGTCGATCCACAGCAACAGGCCCAAACCCAAACCCAGCAGCCTGTTGTAGAGCAAGCACCCGGTAGTGTCCGCCGTGGGGGCTATCAGTAGCTTTTAACAAAGATGTAACGATCTAGGTACATAGCTTTGGCTCCCTGCCTTTTGGGGTGGGGAGTTTTTTCTTTGACTGTTTATGCACTGAAAGACCTATCTTTGTTAAGGTACAATAAGTGTTCATTATGTAGAACATTACTAGAAAAATATGCTTAAGCAAATTCCTCTGGATATATTTATTTGGATTACGGGAAAGTGGGAACGCTTTCATCGTCGTTTACCCATAGAAGTTTTGGCCCGTCAATTGGGATCTGAAGATCGTCTTTGGATTATTGACCGTCCCTTGGAGCCAACTTTGCTCTTGCGTGATCCGAAAAGGGTAAAAACTGCTTTTCATGTACAAAAAAATGGTCTGAGCATTATTACTCCGCGATTGGCTTTACATGACCATTGGGCTTATCGAACAGGTTTAAGTGAGGCTGTCAACTTAAATCTAATGGCAAAACAATTGAAGCCTTTAGCGAGACCGGGTAGCCGGAAAGTACATTGGTTTATGCACCCCTGTTTTTGGCCTTATTCGCGGTTGATAGATTCAGGTTTTATACTCTATGATTGTTATGATGAGTATACTGAAACCCCAGGAATTGATGCTCCGAGATTATTTAAGATTTATGAAGATTGTTTGCTAAGAAGAGCCAATTTAACTTTGGTTGCCTCACAAATTGTAAAAGAAAGAAAAATATCAAGGGCCAAGCATCTGCTGCATATCCCAAATCCAACGGATTTAAAGCTTTTTATGCAGGCCCGCCATTTGCAGCCATTGCCTGTAGAGTTGCAAAAAATTCCAGAACCACGAGTTGCTTACGTGGGAGGGGTGAAACCCGTTTTGGATTTTGAACTACTAGAATTTTTGGCCCATTCTTTGCCTTTTGTGTCGTTTGTTTTGATCGGTGCTTTGTACCCCAAAACCAATTATCATCAATTATTAAAGTTGCCCAATGTTTATTCATTGGGGTTCAAAGAATATGTGGAAATACCTGCTTATTTGAGTGGTATGCATGTAGGGATCATCCCTTATAAACTAAATGAATATTCACGGATGCTGCAGCCCAATAAGGCTGTTGAATATCTCGCTGCTGGTTTAGAGGTCGTTTCGACCGCAATTCCTGGTTTGTCTGGTTTATTCCCTGATTATTTGCATGTAACTGAGAACTCAAATGACTTTTTAGATAAATTGCGTCAGATATTAACACGGAACAAAACTTCTGTTTCGCTGTCTGAACTGACGCCATTTTCCTGGGATTATTATCTTCAGGATATTCTGAATGCGTTCAGAAAAGAATCTATATAATTGAGCTATTGACTAATTTAAGAAAAAGCTCCCCATTTTTTGTGGCTCAAACCGAGACTTTTTAAGAGCTCGGGAATGTATTCGATTGCATACTCTTTTTTTGCTTTTGGCGTTTGCTTAACTTGGCTTTGCGGCCTTTGGGGGACTTGGGTTTTAAGGCTTTGACACCTTTTGTGATGAATAAATGGATCCAAGTGTAAAGCGTGCGCAAACTCAGGCTTACAAACTCGGCCACTTGTGACAAAGACAGGCGTAAATCCAGTAATAAAAAGGCTTGTAGGCGTGTGTAATAGTTCATTTCACCCGTGAACTGGGCTAGCGGTAGCCGTTGCCCGCAGGGCTTTGCATTTCACGTTTGACCTTTTTTCGGCTATCCTGATTCAGAGTTATGTGGTTCATTCTGACTCTAACGGATTCTGTTGATCGGATTGCGACATGGCTCCTCAGAAATTAAAATGCTCTCTGTCCCTAAAAAATCAAAGAAGAGGGCTACATATACATGCCATTAGCTTACCACAAAACGCTCTGCCTGGATTTCGGCAACGAAACATGTTGCCTAGCGCTGTATGGAGGAACCAGACGTGTTCAGACATCATATGAACTCCCAGTTCAAAGCTCATCCCGAGCTGTTTCCTGTCGTCATGGCCGAGTGTTGGTGTTTGTTTGGCTTCACCGAATGCTCAAAAAAACAGCTCAGGTCATGCGCCGGATTCGAGTCGCAGGCGGCGCAGTCTACCAAGTTCGTCCAATTCCTGATGCCTTATCAAATTGGTCTCACTCAAGAGGTTGCAAAGGGTCTGTACATGTATCATTTGAGGACAGTATCACCTCATGATTGCTGCTTCGATGGGAGGGAGAAGATAATGGATCAACAGAATCCGTTAGAGTCAGGCATGTTACAGCCAAATAAAGCTATAGAATTTATAGCAGCTAGTTTACCCGTTTTTTCAACCGAAATTCCCGGTCTTCAAGGCCTTTTTCCTGAGCATCTTTCATTTGCTAATACATCCCAAACGTTCGTTGAGAAATTGAAACAAGCAATTGAAAAGTCAAAACAACTGGCCCATCTCAGTGAGTTGCAAAAATACTCCTGGGAACCTTATATTGAATCTATTATGAAGAATATCCGCAAGAAAGTTGCGATTTAAATTATGTTTTCAAAACCCAATTGTGTTCTGGTCTTAGCTCCTCACACAGACGATGGAGAATTTGGATGTGGAGGAACGATAGCCAAATTCAGCTCAGAAGGAATTGATGTTCATTATTGTGCTTTTTCTGCTTGTCAGCAATCTGTATTAAAAGATTATCCTTCGGATATTCTTATTACCGAAGTGAAAAAAGCAACTAAAATATTGGGTATTCCACCTAAAAACCTTATTTTGTACGATTTTGAGGTTAGAACATTTAATTATCGTCGCCAAGAAATTTTAGACAAGCTGATCCACTTAAGAGAAGCTTTGAAACCAGATCTTGTTTTTATGCCTTCAATCAATGATCTGCATCAAGATCACCATACAATTGCAAGTGAAGGATTACGTGCCTTTAAATTTTGCAGCATTTTGTGTTACGAAGTACCCTGGAATAATTTGACGTTTAACACATCTGCTTTTGTACATTTAAGCGAAACTGATCTTAAGCTCAAAATTGAAGCACTCAAGCAATATGAATCTCAAATGCATAGGTCATATGCAAACGAAGAATTTATTCATTCCTGGGCCAGAATGAGAGGTGTCCAAATTGGAGCCCAATATGCAGAAACATTTGATATCATTCGTTGGATATTA
>JBIKWL010000294.1:0-3315 GCA_044356335.1 Candidatus Sericytochromatia bacterium | reverse complement strand
TGGGCAATGAACTGGGCAATGAACTGGGCAAAGGGCTGAAACAGCTCTGGGACCTGTGTTAAGATTAAGGCTGCAGCGGGGTGCCCCGGTCACTTATGTCAATCATTCAGAAGCACTTCCGCTATTTTCTTAGAAAGTCAGGTCTATTTATATGGCCAATAGCATTCGCGTTGAAAAAGTAACCGCTGAAATTCACAGGGCCCTGAGCGATATTCTGCGCACCGAAGTACATGATATCCGGGTCACAGAACATTTTGGTTCGATCACACGGGTCGATTTGACCCGTGATCTGAGCCATGCCACGATTTATGTCAGTGTTTTTGGTGAACCCGAAGATCAGCAAGATTTTATGCAGGGGCTGACCTCAGCCAAAGGCTTTATTCGCAGTGAACTCGGGCGGCGTGTGCGTTTGCGCTTTACGCCCGAGTTGCATTTTAGATTGGATCTGGCCTTGGAAAAAGGCGCCAAGGTGATTTCGCTGATCGAAAAATTGCGCGCAGAGGGCCAGCTTTGACAGAATCGGTTGAGAACCAAGCACCCAGCTGGCCTGCGGGCTTTTGGCTGCCGATCGAAAAACCTGTCGCTTTTACCTCTCACGATGTGGTCGCCAAAGCCCGCCGCCTTTTGGGCATTCGCAAAATCGGCCACAGTGGCACCCTCGATCCCGATGTCACCGGGGTTTTGCTCTTGGCCGTAGGCAAAGCCACCCGCTTGATTCAGTATTTACCGGGTGAAAAGGTTTACCGGGGCGTGATTCGCCTCGGCAGCAGTACCGACAGCCAAGACGCCTCCGGCCAGGTGCTGGAAGAACACCCGGTTCCTGCGCTTGCGGAAGCGGAGTTGAGGGCTGTTCTGGCGGGCTTTTTAGGCCGTCAGTTTCAGTTGCCCCCGATGGTTTCGGCTGTTTCTTTTCAGGGCAAACGTCTGTATCAACTGGCCCGCCAAGGCATCGACGTGCCCGAACGGCCGGCCCGTGAAATCACCATTCAGCAATTGGATCTGCTCAATTGGGCTTCGCCCGATCTGGAGATCGAAGTACGCTGTTCGGCGGGCACATATATCCGTACCCTGGCCCATGATTTGGGCCAAAAGCTGGGCTGTGGGGCACATTTATTGCACCTCTGCCGAACCCAAGCCAATGGGGTGGCCTTGCAGCAAACCATTCCGCTTTTAGATGTCACACCTGATCCGGCTGCTTTGCCACTCTTGCCCATGGATGCACCTTTGGGCCATATACCGGATTTGGTGCTGACAGCCGCTGAAGGCCGGCGTTTTCAAATGGGGCAATTGTTTGTTCCCTCTGCTTCGGGCCCTTTTTCTGAACCCCTCAGAATCTATGCTGAAGGGCTGTTTCTGGGCATGGGACAACTTGACCCAGAAATGCTAAGCTTGCGCTCACTCTGCGTCTTGGAACAGCCTCAATTGCTGCCAGAACTGGCCTGATTCTGTACATTCATGGTTTCTTGTGCCAGCAGAGCGATTAACTGGGCTTGCTGATCGGGGTGCATCAGGTGTTCTTTGCCTTTGAGGTTAATCAGTACCGAAGGTACATCATAGCCCAGGGCAATATAAATTTCTTCGTAGGCCACAGCCAATTCGTAATAGACACTGGGATTATTCAGATAGGTAAAGATAAAGGTCTGAAGCATGAGATGGGTGATGATTTTATGGTAATCCCGCAGCTCCAGTTTGAGGCCCGTTTCGTTTTCATACTCGGTCAATAATTGGGACAGGGTTTGAATCACCAACTCGGAGCGCTGTATCAACAGCTCTTCAGAAATGTTCTCTTCTTGGGCCAGGGAATAAATGTGTTCCGACCAAACGGCGTACATCTCTTCCATTTCGGTGGTGTACATGCGCTCTGAGATGCTTACATCTTCTTTGAGCGCTGCTTGGTAGGCTTCAACTGCAAATTGAAAGAGCAATTGGGTCAAGAGCAGCGATTGTTGCATCCAGTTCTGAATCATTTCGTTATCAAAGCCAGGATACAGCCGTTGTGTGGTTTTTAGCCAGAGATAGGCGTTGGCAATGACCACCGTTTCGGCTTCAAATCCATGCTGAAAAAACGAGAGCACTACTTTGCGAAAGGCCTCTAAAACAGCTTGCATCTGCATGCCTTTGACATAAGCCTGGAAGATTTTGTCATTATCAAACAGGGTGCGGTATTTTTCCATTTCTGCTTCGGACAGATTTGGATGGGTCAAAATTTCCACCCATTTGCTTGGATCCAGTTCACTCATAAACAAGCAGCTCTCCCAGTGTTTTCGTTTCTTGTGTATTATACCCGATTTGAATGGGTCTCAATCCAAGCGGTTGCTCGGGTCTGCGCCAGAGATGGGGATCTGTTTGTAAGGCTTGGTAGGCCAGGGCGATATTTTCAAGCAAAGACGGCAAGATCTGATCGGGTTCCCAGTTCTTTTGACTGAGCAGCGCCAATGAGGTTGCTGATTGCGCCATTTCTTGGGGAAAGTGGCGTTGGTTAAGATTGATGCCGATTCCACAGAGATAATACAGCGGTTGACTGCCTTTGAGCTGGGAGTCAATCAGCATACCCGCTAATTTTGCGCCATTGGCGAGCAGGTCATTGGGCCATTTGATCGTTAAAGCCTGCCCAGACAGGCCTTCCAAGGTAAGACAAACCGCATACAAAAGACTCAATGGCAGGTCATTTAAGAGCTGAAGGGGTTTCAGCAATGCGGAGAGGTAAAGACCTCCGGGTTCAGAATACCAAGTTCTTCCTGCTCGGCCCAAACCTTGTGTTTGGGTTTGGGCCACAATGACAGTGCCCTCTGGCTCTGACAAGGCCAATTCCCGCAAGCGAATCTGGGTTGAATCGAGGCTGTGTTCTCTGTGAATTTGCCAATAAAGCTGCGGGGTTAAAGAGGTCAAAAGTTACCGCTGGTCAGCCCGATGCGGTTGCCTGCATCTTGAAGCACCCGCTCAAATTGTTCTAAATTGACCCTGAGTACATTGTAATGCTCGAGTACAGGGGCAATATCTAATCCCTGTCCTGCGACCTCGTCGAGTTCATCGGCAAAGGCATCACAATTTTCGTAGAGGATATCGACATTTTCTTGGAGTACTTCGAGATCTTCGCGGTTATTAATATATTGGGCCTCACGAATTTGCTGGGAGACGACTTCTACTTCAGCATAAATCCGCTCGGTGATTTTAAGAAATTGGTTCGAGGAGAGGGCGCGATCAAATTGTTTGAGCCCAGCTGCAATGGGTTTGAGCATATCTTGGAGTTCTGAGATATCCAGTCCCGCTTCAGCCAGACTGTTGATCTGGTTGCTAATTTCTTCGAGAGAGGCC
>JBIKWL010000160.1:0-11705 GCA_044356335.1 Candidatus Sericytochromatia bacterium | reverse complement strand
ATTTTGATGCTGAAGACGAACTGGAGGAATCCGGTGATTATGCAGCAGAGGAAGAACAGGATCCCTATGTGGAGATCAGTGAGCTTCGCCAAAAATTAAATTTGTTGCAAAAGACCAAAGAGGCCCAACGGGCCCGCTATAAAAAAGAAATGCAGGTGATTGTTCAGGCACTCCTGACCAAGCACCGCGAATTGCAAAAAGAAAACCATTTTCTGCAACAGCAACTCAATCAAATGATGGGTGAGACTGGCGATCAAGAAGATTTTCTCTCTGATCTCAAAGACAGTATTGCTGAGCAGAAAAAAGAAGTCGCTGTCCTGAGAAAATTGGTCCATCAATACGAAGGTCAAAGCAACGAACACCAGCAGGAAGTTGCTGAACTCGATACTTTGCGCGACATGATCGATGAAAAAGATCAATTTATTCGCGACCTCGAAAACAAGAACCAAGAGTTTCTCTATCAACTGGAAGCCAAAGACGGCATCATCTCCCGGATTTCGACCCAGGTCGCCAATCTGGAAGCCGATGTCTATGCCTTGCAAAAACGCATGCGTGCCAGTGGCAATCAACAAACAGGTGAATACCTGGATGAGCTGAATGGCCTCAAGCAAAAATTGGCTGAGCTGGAAGAAAAGAAAAACCATTACGAAAAGTTGGCACGGCAGGCTTACGATGAACGGCAAGCCGCTAAAGCTGAAGCCGCTACGGCTGCAAGCCATGCTGGAGAAGCAACACCAGCAGAGAACAGCGGAGAAGCCCAATATGAAGAGGCCATGGACATGCTACTGGAAGAATTGCAGGAAAATCTCTCTACTTATGACGAGATCTCTTCTCAATTTTCCAAAGCACGGGCCTGATCTCTGCATCGCTTCTGACGTTTTCAGCACGTGATTATTTATGTTTTCTGGGTGTGGCTTTTGGCCACACTCTTTTTTCTGGCCATTGAAACCGTCTGCCTGTCTTTTTTGCCTGCGCCCCAAACGTTTTTAGCCGAATTACTATTGGCTGAGCCCAGCCTGGCGCGTCAAATCGGGCAGCCTTTAACTCAAACACCTTTGGCGATGACCCTCTTTTTGGCTGGTTCACTGGCCTTGCTTCTGGTGGTCTTGGGCTATTTATTGGAATGGAAACTCAGCCCCATTCGGCGGTTCTATCTTAGACTTCAAAAAATCTATCCAGCCTGGTACCAACGTTGGCCCGCTCCCTGGCGGGAAATTTATCTGGTTTTGCTCTTGGGCCTGGGAGGGATGGCCCTGCTTCTGGCTTTGGCAGGATTGCTATTAAAATCTGGGCTGCAAATGGGTTTGGGTTGGCTTGGTTTGAGCTGGTCAGCGCTCTGGATCGGGATCGCCATTTTGCCCATCTTGCGTTACCGCACCCTGCAAAACGAAGACCGGCCCGAAAAACCACCGCAGGCCCTCTTACACAACGTTGCACCCAAATTTCCGCTGCGCCACTCATTGGTGATTGGCCAGTTTTACCTGCGGCTGATCTTGCCGCTTTTTTGTCTATTTTTATTGCTGATCCCCGTTTTGGGATTGGGTCAAAGTCAGCTCAGCAGTTTTAGCTACGCCCTGCTATTTACGAGTCTGCCTGCCGGTTTGGGTCTGTCTTGGCTCTGGCTAAAAGAGTCAAATTTGGACAGCCGCAGTTTTCGCGACAATCTCTTCGCCTTGGGCGGCCGGCTCAGTTTGTCTGGGGGCCTTTTGCTCTTTGGCATCAGCGCCGAAAATGCCTTGGTGCTTGTACTCTTTGCGCTCTTCGCGGGTATTTTTGCAGGCTCTTACTGAGATCGCGCTTAGCGGGTTTGGCTCAACATCAAAGAGCCACATTTGCCTGTAAACGACTCTGCTTCAAGCCGATTGGGATCACAGCCCAATTTGATTTCAGTGCCATTGTTGACCCCGTCTTGATCGCTGTCCAGGGCGGCCCAGCTTTTGATCATGCGGTGGAGATGAAGCGCCGTCGGCTTCATGCGGGCCAAATCCAAACCCACAGGACGCAGACCAGTGGGCCCGTGGCAGAGCTTGCAATTGATCGATTTCTGATAGAGAGAACGCAATTGATCGGAATAACCCGAATGGGTCTGACCGGCTGGGGCTGCTTGCAAAACAAAGAACATGCTGATCAAGCCGATCGTTAAAGGGTGTTTGATCTGGAGGTGTTTGATTTGGAAAAGCATAGGGTTTATTGTATCACGCCCCTCGTTTTAAAGCTGCTTGCAGCCAAACAGCCCCCTGCCCGACACGCACCCACTCACCCGCAGTTTCTTTTAAGACGATGCTGGCCAAAGAGCGGGAATCTTGAGAAATCTGCAAACTCAGTTCGGTTCCGGGAGGCAGGGTCCAATAGCGCAGGGCCTGCTCAGGCATCCAGGCCCCATCGGGACCGGGCAAAAGAGTTGTCTCCCAGAGCTTCTGCGCTTCCAGCCAGACGCTCAAGCGTGGAGTGGTGACCGGGCTCAAAATCTGAACTTGACCCAGGGCCAGACGGTGGGTATAAAGCGGTTCTTTGAGATAGCCTGGCTGTCCCTCGGGCAAGCCAGAGACATGGTTGCGCAGGGCATAGTCGGGATCGCTGAAGAGATCACCGGGCCCCACAGGCCCGTCGTTGGGATCATCGTGGATCCAGGGGGCTGAAGCGGGATTGAGCCAAGTATAGTCGTTGGCCCCAAACTCGCCAAAGCTGCGGTAGGGCGTACCCGGACCGCTCTGATCACGGCGCTGCCAAAGAGCGTCAAAGGGCAGCAAGACATAGTTCGAGACCGGGTATTTCAGAGAGGGCTCAGACGGCACCTCAGCATGATCTCCAGCTTGGTAGAGAATGCCGGGCAACGCTGGAAGTGCTTCATAGAGGGGATAAATGCCGTGCCCGCCCGGGGGAACCGTCACACGGGGCTGATGGCCAGCCAAAGGCAAAGGGCCTTCAATGACTGTGTGTTTGGCTTTGAGCGTAGGAGCAGCCTGGGTATGAAAGTCAAAATGGGCATGGGTCTCGACCACCAAGAGCCGCCCATAAGCGGAGCCATCTTTGTGAATCACCAAGATCAGATCTTCGAGATCGTTTTCATGGCTGCTGAAGGGATTGTCGAAGCCCGGCTCCCAATCGCGGGGATGGAACAGGCCCAAATAGACAAAAAACAAAACATCGGTCTCAGCCACGTGGTAATAGACAGCCCCACTTAAGGGAAAACGCAACAGATTTTCCCAATTATTAAAGCCATCAAAGTCCCCGTCAAAATCAAAGCGGGTCAAATAATCGGCTTCAGGCAAACGCAAGTCAGTCTGCTGATAAATCACCGGGGCCCAATGGCGGGCCAGTGATTCATGGAGGTGAGTCTGAGCTTGGATCTGAACCTGCGTCTGATCCTGCGTCTGATCTTGGGCGTGGGTCTGGACCTGAAAAAGTGGCAAGGCCCAGAGTAAAAGAGCATAAAACACCGGTGTTTGAAAGCTTTTGAGCATTTTCATGGCTCCAGTATAGCCTTCCTTGGAAACAAACAGAAGCAAGGTATTTTTAAAAAATAATTAAAAAAATGTTAAATCAGTGGTTGACTTAATATTTTTTTAACCTTACAATAACCATTAGCTAAGATTTATTTCAGGAGATTTTGAACTATATGTCTCATCCCTCTATTCGTTTTACCAGTCTTATTCTTGCCAGCGGCAGCTTGTTGGCATCGCTTGCAGCCTGTCAGTCGGGAGTCTCTCCTTCGCTGACTGGTCAGCGTTTGGCATCTTCAGTGAATGCCGCGTCCACCTCGTCCGCCCAGGTAAATCGCACTCCATTCAAAGCATCTCTCCACGCAAATACCGCAGCCGTTCCTGGAGAAATCATAGTCAGATTCAAAGCCGGGGTAGGTGCCAGCGCCACCCAGACAGCATTCAGCGCTCTGCGTTTGACCACTGTTCAAATGGTGGGGCAGCCCTCCCTCGGTATCCATCTTGTTAAAACCCCCGTTGCAGGCGGCGAAGCACAGGCCATTGAAGCCCTGCGTCGCAACCCGGCCGTTCTGTACGCAGAACCCAATGGCATTATCAGCCTGAGCCCTGAACAGGCCTCTGCTGCCAATGCTCTGCGTGCCGCCGACGAACCCAGCTACCCCAACGACGAAATGTTCGAAAAGCAGTACGCCCACAAAAGAACCAGCTCACAGGCTGGTTGGGCGATCCAAAAAGGCAACCCCGACATGGTGCTCGCCATTGTGGATACCGGCGTCGATCTGAAACACCCTGATTTGGCCGCCAAATTGATCAAAGGCTATGACTTCGTCGACAAAGATGAAGATCCCAACGATGGTCAAGGCCATGGCACCCACTGCGCAGGCATTTCTGCTGCCCTTACCGACAATAAAACCGGTGTGGCCGGTTATGCTCCTGGCGTCAAAGTGATGCCCGTTCGTGTTCTCGATAACCGGGGTTCTGGTACCTGGGCCGATGTGGCCGGTGGTATCGCCTGGGCCGCAGACAATGGCGCCAAAGTCATCAGCCTGAGCCTGGGTGGCGGTTCTGATTCCGCTGTCGTCGGTGATGCCGTCAGACACGCCCTGAGCAAAGACGCAGTGGTCATTGCCGCCATGGGCAATTCAGGCCGCGAACAAAAATCGTATCCCGCTGCTTACCCCGGCGTGGTCGCTGTGGGTGCCACCGACAGCAGCGATAAAATCGCCCGCTTCTCGCAATTTGGCCCCTGGATCTCCGTCAGTGCCCCTGGCGTAGATATTCTGGCCACCTTCCCGACCTATGCCAGCGGCATGCCCGGCAAAGACTACGGCAGCATCTCAGGCACTTCCATGGCAACCCCTGCCGTGGCCGGTCTGGCAGCTCTGGTTCGCAGCCAATGGCCCGATCTGAAACAAGAACAGGTCAAAGCCCATATCGAAGCCAACAGCGATGATCTCGGTGATGCCAAATTCGACAAGTATTTCGGCCATGGCCGCATCAACGTTGCCAAAACATTGAGCAGCGCACCTGCCCGCCGCCGTTAATTCGTCATACAGCAAAGCCCCCGGTTAAATAAACCGGGGGCTTTTTCTGTTTTTGTCGCTAGGGCTGAATGCGGTAGATCGTGCGCGGGAAGGGACTGGTCTCGCGCACGTGTTCAACACCGGAGATCCAGGCCACAAAGCGCTCGATACCCAGGCCAAAGCCACCGTGGGGCACAGAGCCATATTTGCGCAAATCCAAATACCAACCAAAGGCCTCCATCGGCAAATCATGCTCTTGAATGCGCTGCACGAGCAAATCGTAATCGTCGATGCGCTGGCCGCCGCCGATCAGCTCGCCATAGCCATCCGGGGCAATCAAATCTGCGCCCAGAGCCACTTCGGGCCGATCGGGATCGGGTTTCATATAAAAGGCCTTGATCGCACTGGGAAAGCGGTGAACAAAGACCGGCTTCTGGAAATGTTCGCCCAAAAGGGTTTCATCGGGCGCGCCGAGATCATCACCCCATTGGATTTCAGAGCCTTTTTCCTGGAGCAATTTGACTGCATCATCATAAGAGATCTTGGGAAAAGGCGCAGTAATATCTGCCAATTTGCTGGTGTCGCGTTCGAGCAATTTCAGTTCAGCGGCACGGGTCTCCAGCACACGGTGAATCACGTAAGAGACATACTCTTCTTGCATCGCCAGGTTTTCTTCAAAGGTCAGAAAGGCCACTTCGGGTTCGATCATCCAAAATTCAGTTAAGTGTTTGCGGGTTTTGGATTTTTCGGCCCGAAAAGCGGGGCCCAGACAATAGACCTTGCCCAAAGCCAAAGCGGCGGCTTCCATATACAGTTGGCCGGTCTGGGAGAGATAGGCCTGATCTTCAAAATAGTCGATCTGGAAGAGGTTGGTGGTGCCTTCACAGGCATTGGCGGTAATGATCGGGGCATCCACATTGACAAAGCCGCGATCATTAAAGAAATCACGGCTGGCAGCCATGACCTCAGCGCGGATGCGCATCACAGCCATCTGTGAAGGCGTACGCAGCCAAAGGTGACGGTGTTCCAGCAAAAAATCAGCGCCATGTTCTTTAAGGCTGATCGGGTATTCGCCCTCGACTTTGCTGACAATTTCGATCTGCTGTACACCCATTTCGTAGCCACAATAAGGGGCGCGTTCTTCTTTGCGCACACTGCCGGTGATGATCAGTGAAGATTCCTGGGTCACGGATTTGGCTGCATCCCAGACTTCTTCGGGCAGGTCTTTTTTAAAGGCCACACACTGGATAAAGCCTGTGCCATCCCGCAGGATCAAAAAAACCAGCTTGCCGCTTTCGCGTTTATTGTAGAGCCAGCCACGCAGGGTGACCGTTTGGTCAGGGTATTTATGAATGTCTTCGATCGTGGTGACCGTCATGGTTTGCTCCTTGAAATTTGAAATTTAAGCAAACATCATCATACCCCGAAAGCCTGTACTCAGACTATCTGATGGTCAGATCTTCAAAGACTAAAAGCGGAGTAGACGACTTCCTGCAGGCCTTTTTCCATGTCTTCGCTGGAGACATTGGAACGAATACACTCGTGTAAATGTTGGGCCACATAAGCCTCGCCAAATTTTTTCAGGGCATTGTTGGCGGCTTTGAGCAGGCGCAGGGTTTTGACACAGTCTTTGGCATCATCTGCAGCCAGGGATTTTTTAATCGCTTCAATTTGTCCTTGGGCACGGTTCAAGCGGTGAATCAGTTCGATATTGGAATTGTCCATGGAATGGCCTTTCAATTACCTTTCAAAATAACAATCTGTCTTTATCTTAGAATACTATACAGGGTATTAGAATTCCAGTGCGTATACTTATACCCCATTGAGAACAAAATCATGTCTGTTTAATTGAAAAGATTTGCAATAATATACCATAGGGGGTATATTATAAAGAGATGCCAGTAAGGCAAAATATCTGCAAAAGCATGTGTGTACCACAACGCAACGCTTAGAAAGGACATTTTCGTGGATCTGCTCAATATCATAGGCTACTTCGCAGCAGTGCTGATGGGGGGTGTCTTGGGACTGATTGGCGGCGGCGGCTCCATTCTCACGGTGCCGATCTTGGTCTACTTGTTTAAAATTCCCCCGGTTCTGGCCACCGCTTATTCCCTGTTTATTGTCGGTCTGACCAGCATCTTTGGCATGGCCGGATATATCAAAGCCAAATTGGTCAATTTTAAAGTGGGGATTGTCTTTTCGATTCCCGCCATGATTGGCGTTTTTACGGCCCGCAAATTTATTGTGCCCGCCATTCCCAAACAGTTGTTTGAAATCGGGGGCATGGCGATCAGCAAAGACATGGCGATTATGGCTCTGTTTGCAGTCATGATGGTGGTGGCTTCGGTCTCGATGATTCGCCCCAGCAAAGAAAAAGTGGCAGAAAACGACCACAGCCACGACTCAGAACTCAAAAAAATTCTGATGGTCTCTTTGGAGGGGTTGGTTGTCGGTGTCTTAACCGGATTGGTTGGGGCTGGGGGCGGATTTTTGGTGATTCCCGTGCTGGTGCTCTTTGCTGGACTGGATATCAAAGTGGCTGTGGCCACCTCCCTGCTGGTCATTAGTATCAAATCCCTGGTAGGATTTTTAGGGGATCTCGGCGGCGCTCCCCTGGATTGGGTGTTTCTGGGTGGATTCTCGGTCTTTACTGTGGCAGGCGCTCTGATCGGCACCTGGGCCTCTAAATTTGTGCCCAGCGACAAACTCAAGCCCGCCTTTGGCTGGTTTGTACTGGTGATGGGTGTGTTTATTCTGTTAAATACCGGCCTGAACAGCGGCCATTAAAATACGGCGAAAACAAAGAGCAAAGAGGAAAAACAGAAATGATCTTCAGACAGATGTTTGACGCAGAAAGCAGTACCTATACCTACCTGATCGGGGACGAAAAAAGCGGCGAAGCAGCCCTGATCGACAGTGTTCAGGAACAGGCCGAGCGCGATGCCAAGGTGCTCAAAGAGCTGGGACTCACACTCAAATACCTGCTCGAAACCCATGTTCACGCCGACCATATTACCGGTGTAACCCGTCTCAAAACCCAGTTTGCCGAAGCCAAATCGGTGGTCTCGGCCCAAGGTGGCGCGCCCTGTGCCGATCATCTGGCCCAAGACGGTGATCTGTTTCGCCTTGGCGAGCTGGAAATTCGCGTTTTGGCCACACCGGGCCATACCAATGGCTGTATTTCGTATCAAGTCGGGGAACGCGTCTTTACCGGTGATGCCCTGCTGATTCGCGGCTGCGGACGCACAGATTTTCAGGAGGGCAGTGCCAGCCAACTCTATGATTCCGTGACCCAAAAACTCTTTGCCCTGCCCGATCAGACCCAGGTCTATCCCGGCCACAATTATATCGGTCTGACCTCCAGCACGATTGGCGAGGAAAAACAGCACAACCCCCGTCTGGGTGGCGGCAAAAGCAAAGCCGAATTTGTCGAAATTATGGACAATCTCAAATTGGCCCAACCGGCCAAGATCATGGAAGCTGTGCCAGCCAATCTCAAATGCGGTAATCTGTCTGAAGTCAATCCGGCTTAAACAGCCAGGTTAAACCCAATATCGGTCCCTGCAAGAAAATCACAGCGAAAAGGAAACCACCATGTCTTTTCACGAATTGTATCTCAAAGATATTTATGAACTCTACCAAGCCAAAAAAGACCAGTATGAATGGATCGACGTGCGCCGTCCGGAGGAATGGGAGATGGGCACCATTCCCGGTGTGACCCGGATTGTGCTGGACGATCTGCCTGAGCAAGCCGCCAACCTGGATCCCAGCCGCAGCTATATTCTGATCTGCCGCAGCGGGGGCCGCAGTGGCCGGGCTTGCCAAATGCTGGCCGAAGCCGGAATCAACGACGTGACCAATTTTGGCGGAGGCATGTTGACCTGGTATGAAGCCGGGTACCCCTTAGAAAAATAGGCCCGACAGGGTCTGCCGAGATCTGCTTGAAAAGGTTTGAATAATATACTATACTGGGTATAGTAATCACAGGAGTAGGTACTGCAAATGGTTATCGAAAATTTCACCCCGATTCCCGCCCTCATCGGCGGAGGCCTGATCGGTTCAGCCGCCGCCCTGCTGATGTTGTTTAATGGCAAAATTGCGGGCATCAGCGGTATTACCAAAGGTATTTTGGGCGAGTGCCCCACCCCCCAAGAGCGTTTCTGGCGCATCGCCTTTGCCTTGGGTCTGGTACTCGGCGGCGCAGCGATGGTCTATGCCCTGCCGGCAGCGACAGCGCTGAGCCTTAAATTAAACCCCGCACAAATGGCGCTCGGCGGCCTGTTGGTGGGTCTCGGCACCGCCATGGGCAATGGCTGCACCAGCGGTCACGGGATCTGTGGTCTGGCCCGGCGCTCTCAGCGCTCCTTGGGTTCGGTGATCACCTTTATGGGTGTTGGTTTCGTCGTGATGTTTGTCATGAGTCATTTAATCGGAGTGGCGAGGTTTTAATATGAAAATCTATCTGAGCGCCTTTGTTTCTGGTCTGATCTTTGCTATCGGCCTCGGGATCTCGGGCATGATGAGCCCCCAAAAAGTCCAAGGTTTCTTGGATCTGGCAGGCCGCTGGGACCCCAGTTTGGCCCTGGTGATGGGTGGCGGGCTGGCTGTCACCTTTGTGACCTATCCCCTGATTTTTAAACGCAAAGCCCCGATTCTGAGTGACCATTTTGCCCTGCCGGGCCATGCCAAAATCGATCCCAAGCTCATTGGCGGCGCAGCGATCTTTGGCTCTGGCTGGGCCATCAGCGGCCTCTGCCCAGGGCCTGCCCTGGCCAATCTGGGCAGTCTGAATCCGGGCGTCTTGGCCTTTGTGGGCATGATGCTGCTGGGTTTTGTGATCTACCCGCGCCTGAGCCAAATCGCCACACCCCGTTCGCTTCCCGGCGTGGAAACCCCAACCCAAAAACAGGAGCGCTGCGAAGAAGAGTGTGTGGTGGATTAAAGGCCTCAGACCTTTTGGGGTGCACAGCCGCTTTAAATTGAGCCAAAAGCCCATTGAAGCGGCTGTTGAGCAACAATCTTGTTGTAACTTTATTCATGAATCACTTATTTTGTTGCAACATCCAAAAAAGATTTGTTATGCTCAAGTCAGATGGAGGTAAATACACATGGCTAAACCCAAAGTTGGCAGACCGATTAAGTTTGAAGCCAAACCTCTGTATTTTGGCATGAAAGTAACCGCCCAAGAAAAGGCTGCCATTAAACATCTGGCACAACTCCGAAACCAGCCTGCCTCCCAGGTCATTTTGGACTTGGTGAATTCAGCGCTCGCAGAAAGCCCCCCCTCCCGCCGGCAGCGTTTGACAACGGCTGAACTGAGACAGCTCTCGCCCGAAGCTCAAGCGCATTTGCTGCAAATACAGGCCCAAGCCATTTCAGAGCTTCAAGAAATAGACGCCTACAACGAAGATATTTTAGAAGACCTTGAATGACCCATCAAAATCCACAACGCGGGGAAATTTGGCTGGTCAGTTTTGATCCCCAAGTGGGTGAAGAAATTCAAAAAACACGCCCAGCTTTGGTCTTGAGTATCAACAGCATGGCCAAACTCAAAACCCGCTATGTCGTTCCGATCCGGGACATGAAAGACTTTCATTCTGCGGTGTATTATTATTACCCCCTGCAACCCAATCGTGAAAACAAACTTCAAAAACCCAGTTCAGCAGACTGCACCCAAGCCAAATCTGTCTCTCTGCAGCGTTTTGTCAAAGCCACTGGCGGAAAAATCAGCGCCAGCGATTTAAAAGAAATCGCAGATACAGTGGGTTATTTACTTGGGCTTTGAATAAGCCGAGACAGCCCCACTCGAAATCAGCCTCTTTTTTGATTAAATCTCGATGACATTTTGAGTACAAAAAATAAAGTGGCAGATGCCCCTCACACCTCAAAATCATTGACTTTCAGGCAAAGACCATCAAATAACCCAGATTGAAAAACTCTTTTACCTGGAAAAACCCTTTGGTGTGCAGATGTTCTTTTGGGGAATTTCGCCAGAGAACAAACTGATCTTTGGCAAGGCTGAACATTTGCCGCCTCTGGAATACTTTGAATATGACTATGCCAAACACATGCGCAATGCCCGACCAGACCTGAACAAAATCAACGATTATCTCAAAGATGGGCGTGTTTTAACACCCGCAGCCTTTTCCCCAGACTTTACAAAGCTGGTATATCTGCTGGCCCATTCCGAAGACGGCGAAAAAAATCCCATCCGAGATCTGATGCTGATTGATCTGACCACGGGCAAAGAAGAATCACTGTTTACCGTCAACACCACCCTCCCCCAAGGGGATTTTACCTGGAGCTATTAGGAGAGCAATATGGCTAAGTGGCAATCAAAACAAGGCTTTCAATGGTTGAGTTATCTTTTATCAATCTGTTTGCTGGCATCCTGTGTGGTCCCTCAACCAGCAACCCAGGCACCTGTTTCAACACACGCATTACAGCTTCCTATCCAGGATTTGAGCTATGCAGAGCAAATGCGCCAGAAGGCCTTGGTGATTGCCGAAAAAATTAAAACAAAGAAATCGTATACGGGCCCGATTGGGGTGCATTTAAACGCTGGGTTACTTCAGCCCTTTTCTGGCAAGTCAGCAAAAACATTGGATTTAACTCTAGAGTTTTCCAGAAAAAGATTTTCATCGACTCAAATCGTTTAATAGCAATCTTTTTGACCTAATAGTTGTTTTGCAAAAGCAATGCTCTGTCCCTCCATTTCTTGAGAATGCCGTCAACCCGT
>JBIKWL010000041.1:0-39474 GCA_044356335.1 Candidatus Sericytochromatia bacterium | reverse complement strand
GCCGTTGTTCTTCCTGTTTGAACTATGCGCTTTCTAGCCAAATTTTACCATGGGACTTGTGCGGAAGAGCTCAAAAACACTATGATTCAGTTTATTTGCAGGTGTTTTATGGACTATCCAGCGGCCAAATTATTACTCAAAAATCCCGCCCAAGTACTGGACCTTGAACAACTTAAAGCCATTCAGCAGTTTCTGCTGTATTATAATCATTTGAACACCCCAGTTCAACAGAATCAGATTGAGTCTGAAAATCAAAAAATGCAAGAATATATATTTCTTAAACTGGAAGAAAATGCTCTAAATGAGAGCTTCCCAGCGATTTTTGATAATCTATTGAATACCTTTTTTTCTCATTTAGCAAATCTTGAAAATACTGAAAATAAAAAACGAAAGGCCTTGCTCAAGCTCTGGTGGGGTTCAGAAAAACCATCAAACAAAAAAGTGGAGGCTTTAAAACAGGCTTTTCACACCTGTTTGATTCTACAGCTTTCTCACAAAACAGGAAAGAAATTGCAGTCTGTCTTAAGCCTGATCCTCTCTGAATTTTCAAACAATGATTTGGCTGAACACGAAGAACTCTGGTTGGATTTGTATGCCCAATCAGACAAGTCTGGAGATCTCAGAGACAGCTCTCCTGTCTTTCAATGCTTAATCGCGATTGCCTCAGAACGCTCACTCAAACCTGTTTTTGAGGATTATTTTGAACATCCTGATCCCCACTGCAGACAGATGTTTTTCAATCGATACCACTATTTAGGCCCGATTGCCACTTTTTTCTTGGATAAGATTAAAGCACAGCCCCAGCTCAGCCTGATTCAAGAATATGCCCAAATCTATGCGTATTCAGAACAACTCAATTCCTTCTATGATTTTTTAGCAGAATGGATTCAATCCCTGTCAGAATCAGAATTAGAGTCAGAACAGATCCAAATTATTGCCTTGTTTGTGAAGAAAGCCCCTGAGTCCCAGCTTTTAAAATTGGCAGCGCTTTGGTCGCACTGGTCTAAGTCACAACCGTTTGAGCTGTTTGCCTTGGCATCCAAAGCACTTTTGCGACTTAAATCCCCCGAAAATGTGGCGGTATTAACCGAACGCCTGTTTCACCCAGACATGAGCCAGCGCAAACAGCGCTTTCTTTTAAACGCCTTGGCCCAAATGGATACCTTTCAAGATCGGCAAATTTGGCTGGATGCTTATCGCAGTGAGCAACCCCTGCTTAAACAGCGTGCTTATTTGCAATTGTTAAACATGGCCTATCCAGGAAACACATGGGAATATCGCTATGGCGATTTAAAAGACAGCAACGACCCCACTTTTTGGCGGCAATTGTGGCTGGAGGGCGATACCCGTGCCTTGCAGCTCAATGGGGCCTGTCAATTATTATTGGCAGAACCAGACAATTTAGAGGTGCAGGCTTGGTTGCTCCAGCAAATGGAAACCCTGCCCTTAAAAAGCCTGTATAAAGTGTGGGCGTGTTTCCAGAGAGGCTGCGCAGAAGATTTTCAACGTGACCTGGCGCTTAAACACCTAAAAGCGTCTCGGCAAGTGCTGCGAGAATTGGCTTTAAAACAATTTAAACGACTGAAGTGGGGGGAGAGCGAACTTCTTACAATTCAAGCAGCTTTGGCCGATCAGGGCCTGCCGGTTCAAATCGCAGCGGCAAAAGTTTTGTCCCAGAAAGCCCCGGCGAGCCCGCTTCTGATTGAATGGCTCAGGCAAACGCTGCAGGGCCCCCCTGACTATGCCAAAGCCGCCGCGCTTAAAATGATCGGTCAATTAAAGCTACCCCACTTTTGGGCGGATCTGCAAACCCTTGATGGCAAGGTGAGTCCGCGCTTACAAATAGTGATAGAGAAAGCAAAAGCAAAGCTCTCATCCGCTCTGTGAAAGGTCTTGCGCGGAATTGAGGGCTGCCCAGCAAGCCCAAACTTTGCCTGTGGTATAATGCCCAGCAAATCCATGCACAAGGACACCTACCCGCATGATCGAACTGAGAACGTTTACATATATCGACATTTTGCAGCCCCAGGTTGCCGCTTTCCAGGCCACCGTCTCCCAGGGCTATCTGCCCATCGAAGGCCAGGCCTCCCTCTTTATTGAAATCGGGCCCGGGATTGAAATCAACCGCCTGACCGACGTAATTCTCAAACGCACCCGTGTCAAACCGGGGATGCAGGTGGTAGAGCGCCAGTTTGGCATCCTCGAAGTCCACGATTTTGACCAAGCCGAAGTGCGCTCTGCGGGCGACATCGTGCTCGAAGAGCTGGGCATGGATATCAACCAACGGATCAAACCCCAGATCACCACCAATCAAATGATCACCGGCATCGACCCCCACCACTCAATGCTGATCAACCGCATGCGCCACGGGGATATGATCAAAGCCGGTGAAACCCTCTATGTACTCGAAACCTATCCCGCTGGTTATGCCCTGCTGGCTGCCAACGAAGCCGAAAAAGCCGCCCCGCTCAAGATTCTTGAAATCCGTGCGGTTGGTGCCTTTGGCCGCCTGCATTTGGCCGGTGGCGAAGACGAAATCAAAGAAGCGGTCAAAGCCATGAAGTATACGCTTGAAAAAATGGAGGGCCGGGTGGATAACTCGTCGGGAGACGCGTGAAAACATCTCGCATTCCCGGTTTTTATCTGCTCTCAATTGAGCAGCGGATCGAAAAACTGGCGGAAGTCTACGAACTGGGTGTGGAAGAAGTCGAAGCCCTCAGTTCCCAAGGGGCCTTGGCCTTGGAACAAGCAGATAAAATGATCGAAAACGCCGTGGGCATTTATTCTTTGCCCATGGGTGTCGGCGCCAATTTTTTGATCAATGACAAAGAATATTTGGTGCCGATGGCGATAGAAGAGCCCTCTGTTGTGGCCGCTGCCAGTTTTGCCGCCAAGATCATCCGCTGTGCGGGAGGCTTTAAAACCACCAGCACAGAACCTCTGATGATTGGTCAGATTCAAGTCGTGCATTGTGAAGACTTTGAGGCTGCGGGTGCTGCCGTTTTGGCCGCCAAAGACGAACTCATCGCCGAAGGCAACCAGTATGTTGCCAATTTGGTTGCGCGCGGTGGCGGTGTGAAAGACATCGAAGTGCGCCAGCTCGGCAGTCCCGAATCGCCGTATGGCCAAATGCTGGTTGTCCATGTTTTGATTGACACCTGCGACGCCATGGGCGCCAATTTGATCAATACCACCGCCGAAGGCCTCGCTCCCAGCATCGAAAAACTCACAGGTGGCCGGGTTTATTTGCGCATTCTCTCAAATCTGGCCGACCGCCGGTTGGCCAAAGCCACGGTTGAAATCCCTCCCCATTGTTTTAATACGTCCAAGCTCAAGGGCGAAGATGTGATTGAAGGCATTGTGCTGGCCCAAAACTTTGCCATGCTCGACCCTTACCGGGCTGTAACCCACAACAAAGGCGTGATGAATGGCGTCGATGCCGTGATCATTGCATCGGGCAACGATTGGCGCTCAGTTGAAGCCGCCGCCCATGCCTATGCCGCCCGTTCAGGCCAATACCGCGCCATGACCGAGTGGTACCGCAACGATGCGGGAAATTTGGTGGGAGAATTGGAATTGCCAATGGCGGTGGGCATTGTCGGAGCTGCGGTTTCGCTGCATCCGATGTCCCAGATTGCGCTCAAATTTTTGCGTGTGCGCAGTGCCCGCGAATTGGCCGAGGTCTGTGTCTGTGTCGGACTGGCCCAAAACTTGTCTGCGATTCGTGCCTTGGCCACCGATGGTATTCAAAAAGGCCATATGGCGCTGCATGCCCGCACTGTGGCCATGACAGCCGGTGCCACTGGCGATATGATCGACGAATTGGCGGCTCAACTCGTGAGCTTAAAAGATGTCTCGGTCAGCCGCGCCCGGCAAATTCTGGAAGAGCAAACCGCGCCCACGCCATGAGTTCTGAGTCATGGCAGTAGGAAAAGCCTGTGCCAAGCTGATTCTCTTGGGGGAGCACGCGGTGGTTCACCACATGCCCGCCCTGGCTTTGCCTTTGCCACAGCTTCAGGCCCAGGTCTGGATTGAGACCTCAGAATCTCCCGGTGTACTGATCGAAGCGCCCGATTTGCCTGCGCTCTGGGAATTGCCAGAGGCCCCTCTGGCCTCTCCCGATCCCCTGATCGAAACCCTGGTGCGGGCTCTGGCGGAATACGACGCCGCTTGGCCCGATTGCACCCTGCGCATTGAAAGCCACATTCCTGTGGCCCGAGGTCTTGGCAGCGGTACCGCTGTCACCGCCGCGCTCTGGCGGGCCCTCAGTCTCTGGTTAAACCACTTCCCCAGTTCTGAACAGACCCTGGACTTTGTATCAGGCATCGACCAAATTTACCACGGGCGCCCCAGTGGCATCGACGCACAGGTGATTGTACGCGAAACCCCGCTCTGGTTCCATCGCAGCCAAGGTGTGAGGGCCTTGCCCTTGCCACAGCCTTTACATCTGCTTGTGGCGGATACAGGGCTGGCTGCTGTAACCCGCACCCAGGTTGAAAAAGTCGCAGATTGTTTAAACACAGAGCCCGAAAAAGCCCACAATTGGATTCGCGAAATAGGCGACTTGGTGCAGCGGGCCGAAAGCTGTCTGGCACAAAACCAGCTCGAAACCCTGGGGGTTTTGCTTAACCGCAACCATGAATTATTAATTCAATTGGGGGTGTCTCACCCCCGCTTAAATGAACTCTGTGCTGCCGCTCGCCAAGCAGGCGCTTTGGGAGCCAAACTTTCAGGCGCTGGCGGCGGCGGGGTGATGGTGGCGTTGACTCTGCCTGAGCAGCGCGCTTCGATCAAAAAGGCCCTGGAAACGGCCGGAGCCAAACAGGTATTTGAAATAGACATTCCCGTTTCGGAGGCCCCCCATGAATGACCCAAATATGAGCCAGCGCAAATTGGACCATATTGCCCTGGCCTTGGGGCCACGCTCCCAGTTTGACACCCCCACGGGTTTTGACAATCTGCACTTTGTTCACCAGGCCCTGCCTGAGATCAGCTTGGAAGAAATTGACCTCTCTTGTGAGTTCCTCGGCAAAAAACTGACTGCCCCACTCCTGATTGCCAGCATGACCGGGGGGCCGATTCAGGGGGGGCGGATCAACCAACATTTGGCCCAAGCGGCTCAAAATGCAGGCATTGGCATGGGTGTGGGGTCTCAGCGGATCATGTTTGTGGATCCGACTTCTCACGCCAGTTTTGACCTGCGCAAATATGCCCCGGATATTTTGCTTCTGGCCAATCTCGGCGCCGTGCAGTTGAATTTTGGTTTTGATGCCAGCCATTGCCGCCAAGCTGTGGACATGATCGGGGCCGATGGCCTGTATTTACACTTAAATCCCCTGCAAGAGGCGATTCAACCCGAAGGCGACACCCATTTTAAAGATCTCTGGCCCAAAATTGAAGCGCTCTGCAACACACTGCCTTTTCCCCTGCTTTTGAAAGAGTGTGGCTGTGGTCTCTCAGCTGAATTGGCCAAAAAAGCCTCTCAAGCAGGCATTGCCGCCCTGGAGGTCAGCGGGGCAGGAGGCACATCTTGGTCGCTGATCGAATCTCAACGCAGTACCGATCCCCTGCGCCGCCAATTGGGTGAGACCTTTGCCAATTGGGGTATTCCCACCCCCCTTTCGCTGCAGTTTTGCCGCCAAGCGGCCCCTGAAATGCCCCTGATCGCCTCAGGCGGTATCCGTTCGGGGCTCGATGCAGCCAAAGCGATTGCCCTGGGGGCCCAACTCGTGAGTGTCGCCAAACCCTTTTTACAAGCTGCCACCGAATCCCCCGAAGCTGTGGCCGCCCGGATTCAACTCTTTTTGATGGAGTTGCGGGTGGCGATGTTTTGTGTCGGAGCCAAGAATTTGGTTGAGTTGCAGGGCAAAGAGCTGATTCGGTTTTAACCCATTTTCAAAACAATAAAAGCACAAAAACACGCAGAGAACCACCCTGTTTGCATGCAGAGTCTTATTTCAAGTTAGAGGTATGAAACATGTCCACACTAGACTGGATGCTCAGCCGTGAATCACGTTTACTGGCCTTTGACGACTTTCTTCTGTCTTTAATTGAACGCCTGAGAGCAGAAGGATTAGCGCTTTGGCGCGTGTCGACCAGTTTACGAACCTTTCATCCTGAGGTTTTTGTCTATAATTTTCAATGGCGGCTTGGCAAAGCACTGGAATCAATCCTTCAGCCGCGTCAATTGATGGACTCACCCATTTACCGAAAAAGTCCAGTTTATGCCTTGCACCATTTGGGAATAGATGAAATTCGGGTCAATCTCCAGGCCTCACCCGAAACACTTGAATACGACGTCTGCCGTGAATTGGCGGCAGAGGGTGGCCGTGATTATTTTCTTACGTCACTCGATTACAGTGATGGCCAACGCAGTTTTATCTCTTTTACCACTGATAGCGATTCAGGATTTTCAGAGCAGAATCTGGTCTTGATCAGAAGCCTCATTCCAGCCCTGGCTCTGCGCAATGAATTGGCTGCACAACGCTTTCTGACAGATTGCCTGCTGCGTGTTTATTTGGGGGATATTGCCGCGCAACGGGTACAAGGAGGGCAATTTCTGCGCGGGCATTCAGACACCCTAGAAGCCGTGATCTGGTTTGCCGATCTAAGAGACTTTACCTCACTCTCAAACCGTGTCTCACCCCAGAGACTGGTACAAATTCTCGACCAGTATTTTGACGCCTTGGTAGGTCCCATTCAGACTCAGGGCGGCGAAGTACTTAAATTTATCGGCGACGCTGTCTTGGCGATTTTTCTCACCACTCACCAGACCCAACAGGCTTGTCTTTCAGCTCTGAGCGCTGCTGAAGAAGTCCTCAAAAATATTGGTGCACTGAAGATCCCTGAAGTGCCGGAACTTGCGGTCGGAATTGGGTTGCATTTTGGTGAGCTGACCTTTGGCAATGTGGGTTCAATGGGCCGCTTGGACTTTACGGTGATAGGGGCTCAGGTCAATGAAGCCAGTAGAATCGAAGGAATGTGTAAAACCCTGGAAAAATCTCTGTTGATGAGCGAAGCCTTTGTCAGAGCCAGCGGCAGGACCGATTTCTATGATTTGGGATACCATGATTTGCGCGGGATCGAGCAGCCCGTGAGAATTTATGCTCATTCACAGCCCCGAAAGGCAGACGCTTGTTGAATTTTTAAAAACCGAAAAAGCACCTGTGTCTGAATCAAAATCCAGCTTAGAATAAGGAATTGACTTGAATCGGTACTAAGGCCTGGCGTTCCAGCGCCCTTCCACCAGCCATTTATACGTGGTCAGCCCTTCCAAAGCCGTGGCCGCCCGGATTCAACTCTTTTTGATGGCATTGCGGGTGGCGATATTTTGTGTCGGAGCGCGGAATTTGGTTGAGTTGCAGGGCAAAGAGCTGATCCGGTTTTAGGTTTCAGGAGATAGTTTTAGGCCAAATAATTTGGGCATTGGGGGCTTTCCCTGTAAAATTGAGGAGCTGTGTACTCAATCCAGCACGGAGATGCACAAATGTGGCATTCTTGGTCGAAATTGGGAATAGGCTTGGGATTGTTGGGGGCCCTTGGACTCATTCACGGGCCTGCGATGGGGGTTGAAAAAAATCCGTCTCCCAAACAGGGGCCATCAGATTCAGCGTCTTTGAACATGAAAACACTTAAAAACTGGCTCGACCAAGCAATTAAAGCCCCACCTGAAAAACGTCAACTCCTGATCCAAAACCAGCGAGAATTGGCTTATCAGGCTCTCTGGTTGGCACTCTTCGACCAATTGTCGGCAAAGCTTTACCACCATCGGGCTTGGTATAGCCAAACAGAATTGAGGCCATTGCTGGGGTCTTTTAAAGACCCGGTCTTGGATTTAATGGCTGTGGGATTGACTCAATGGCCCGATCTCGATTTGATCGAAGCTCAACTCCAGCAAGCCCGTACCCAATTTGAGGCTGATATACCGGCTCTCATTTGGCATTGGTTTGAGAATTATTCTGTTTCTGAGCGCCTTGATCTGATGGAAAAATTGATTCAACCAGACAGAGGCGGACTCTTTGGTTTTTTTTACTTTATGTCACGACCTGAGAGCAAAGATTATCCTGAATTTGCATCTGCCCTGGCATTGCCACTTCCCCGGTATTTTGACCTCAGTCTGGATTTAAGGCACAACGATGATTCGCCAGAAAAAAAACAAGAACAGCGCAAACAGGTACAAACCCTTTTGGAACAGGCAGAAGACTTGGAACACCCTGCCCTGCAAATTCTGGCCCTGCAATTGTCCGCAGAAATAGCGCTTCAGGACAATCAAACAGAATTGGCTGAGAGTCAATTTGCGCAGGCCTTAACTATCGCTCAGCGCCATCATCTGACTTTTTTAGAGGCACGAATCCGCTTGGGACATGGGACATCAGATAGGTCACTGGAACTCTCTCCATTTACCCCTTCTGAGGATATTTCCAGAATAGAAAAAGATTTGGCTGCAAATCCTGCTGCAAAGGCCGAATTTAAGCGCTATCTGGCCCAATGGTTCTGGCAGATGGGGGACATCGAAAAAGCCCAGCAAGGGTTTTTAAACTTGCTCACTGCCGACACCCCAGAGCCAACTTTGGGATTGGTCTTAGACAGTATCGAGCGGGGAGAAAGTCGCTTCTTTTTAGGCCCGATCGAAGATCTGATGAAACGCTCAGAATCTGGTTTTAAAGCCAAATTGGCCAAGGTCTGGTTGCACCTGAAATACCCCAAAACAGAGGTGATTGTAAATGGTCAACCCGAATGGCCCTCCAATATAGATTACGCAACCTTTTTAAACCAAATTAAACAAGGGAATAATCAGCTCAAAGCGGCTTTGTTGAGTGCAGTTGAAAACCGCCCATTTTTGTATTCGCCGCCTGAAATCAAGGGAATCATTCACCACTTATTGCAAGACCCACAAATCCGGCCCCACATTGCCACTGTTTTTCTCAATATTCCCACTGAACTCTTCCGTTCGGAGATTTTGGCTTATGTCCAAGACCCAGATCCGCGTGTGGTCAAAGCAATACTTGAACTTTGGCCCTATCGGGTTCAGGCGGAAGATTTTGAGCCGTTAAAACGATTGAGCCAAGCAGCTGAGCCAGGCATTCAATCTGAGGCTTTTTACACCCTGGGGCATCTTCAATCGCCCGAGGTTTTGCCCTATTTAAGGGGCTGCCTAAAACAGGCCGAAGCCAAACAACAACCGGCCATTTTCGATGCCTTGGCCCAATTGGGCGATTGGCAAACGGTTTTGGAATTTCAACATACCGCTCACATTACAGACGACTTGCTCAAAAAGGCGTTGAACCAACGGCAAACCCAAAATACCCCGCTGACGCCAACTGAGCTTATCAGTTTGGAAAAGGCCTTTGCCTCCCTCCAACAAGACTCAGTTATTCAACCTTTAATCAGTGAACTCTTTCAAACCCCTGACTTTCCACTGCCCCGTTTTTTGCCTCAGATCAAGCGACTCAGCCAAGCCCAAACGCCTGAATTGCGTGAGATGTCCTTGAACTATCTTTTGCAAATCATTCCTGCAGGAGCCATCAAAGAGGGGCTTCTGCACGAGGCATTGAGAGACCCCAGTCCTTTGGTTCGCCGCATTGCAGTGCGGGAAATGCCCATTCACCATCTGACCCAGACCGAATTAAATGTACTTTTGACTGATTCAGATCCAGCCATTTTTGCCATGCTGTTGGAAACCCTTTCTCCTCCCCTATTGACCTTCGACTTGATTGAAAAAGGGCTATCATCTGAATCGAAAGATACCCACCAAATCGCTTGGCGCGCAGTCAAGCGTCTGAATCAAAATCAGGTGCCTGCATTTTTGCAAAATCAGCTCAACCCGACTCAGGATATCCAGCGTCGCCGCCAAGCGCTGGATCAGCTGAATCAAATTTTGGCTTTAAATCAAGGCCAGATTTTATTGCCTCTGTTGGATGACCCAGACCCAGAAATTCAGGCCCTGGCGCTGTCGGGACTTTTACGTACCCAAACAGCTGTGCCCGAAGCCCGTTTGCAAGAACTCTTAAAAACGGCTTCTCCACTGGTTCAAGTCAAAATCTTGCACTGGATTCAAGCCCGCGGCACCTCATCTTTGATTCCCGCGCTTTTGCAAACATTGGATCTCAAGCAGATTATTCTCTATCCCACAGTGGAAAATGAAGAAAATTACAAAACCCTACAAACCAGAATCTATGAGCCCAATCTGAGTTTACAAGCCTTTATCCTTCGCAACCTGATGCTCATAGCCCCTGAATCAGTTTTTCAGGTATTCCCTGACTTGCTCGAATCTTCTGATCCAACGATGCAAAAATGGGCTTTGGAACAGTTTCAAACAAATAGAGAAAAAATAATATTAAGTGAAGAGGCGCTCAACCACCTGAGGCAATCCTCAAGTCAAACTGCCCAAGCAGCATTAAAAAGCTATCTGGCTCCTGCTCAAAAAGGCGACAACAATACAAACCAGCTTAATTCACGCCTGCAAAAGCAGCTCAACCCGGCCCAATTAAATGAGCGCCTGAAAACATTCACAGAAAAAGACTGGCACGAAGAACTCAATCATCTCCAAGCTCATCCCGCTTGGGGGGCTGAATTGGCCATTGAGTTAATGGAAAGGTATGGCAGCAATCCCCAAATCCAGGAGAGCCTCTTAAAAGCAGATATTTGGAAAAGTCATCCTCTGGCCTTGGATTATGTGCTGAAAAAATTGTACCCAGAAAGAGAAGATTGGCAAAAACGACACATCTTGCTTCTCTGTGCCCAAAGTCCCTTGCCAGAGGCCCACGCTTTTTTGCTGAGTCAAACCCAACCAGGTATACCTGAACAACGTCAAAGTGAAGCTATTGGAATGTGTTTGGAAAAAAAATGCCCCGCGTCCCACAATCTGCGCAAAAAAATAGTGAATAACCCCTCAATTTATGCCCCAGAGAGTCTGGCACGGGTGCTGGGCTGGCTCAGTCATCAACACGATCCTGAAGCCAACCAAGACATTTTTGCCTTGCTCAAAGATCCTCGCTTGGAAAAAAACAGTGGGTATATTCCGATCGAAGTCGCCCAGCACCTCGCTTCTGAACTGGATACCCCAACCTTGTTGCAGTGGTTCTCGCAACGGCCTCAACGTCCCGTGAACCAAGACCTTTTTTATGTCGAGGTGCTGATTCAATTGGCCCAGCGGGATAAATTGCCCCCGCAATTGGCCCAGGCCTTTTTAGATAAGTCCTTTCCCCTGATCGGAAATAGGGGTGAGGGACAGGATATAACGGGTAAAATTCATGAATTTCTGAGTGCCTGTTATGATTGCAGACTCACAGAGACACAATTCAAAGCCTTATACGCAGGTTTTGTGGCACAGGAATATCCCCGACAAGAACATCTTTTACCTTGGTTAATCAGTTCAGAGAATCGGGTATGGCCTTTGATTCTGAAGGATCTCAAACACAGTCAGCCCAAGCATCTGAAAGGGATTTTCTTTTTGCTGCTTTCGCTTTCCCCCGGCCCGCCCGAACTCTTGCCGCTTTTGCAAAAACTCAGCCCACCCCCTGTTTTAAATTTGCAATACCAGCTGGCCCGCGCTCGGCAAGGCGATTTAAAGGTCTTGCCCCCATTGCTCAACGAATTGCAAAATCAATCTTCAGAGATCAGGGCCTTGGTTTATCAGAATTTGGGCTATATCAACGATCCCCGGATTCCAGCCCTTTTGATCGGGGGGCTATCAGACCAGGGGCAACCTCAAAACGATGACGGAGAGCCGGGATTTTCCCCTGCAAGAGAAGCCCTTGAAGGGCTTCAGAACCATTTAAAACGCTATCCCAAACAGGTATTCGAAGTTGAAAATGCCATCAAAAATGCCCCTTTAGAGGCGCTGGAAAGACTCTTTACTTATCATCCACCCAAACTGCCTTGGGAAGCCTTAAAACCGGGACTGATTCCGCATTTCGAAGCTCAG
The DNA here is from genome assembly GCA_044356335.1 of Candidatus Sericytochromatia bacterium. Lineage (GTDB taxonomy): Bacteria > Cyanobacteriota > Sericytochromatia > UBA7694 > UBA7694. The sequence goes on along the minus strand of JBIKWL010000041.1, from coordinate 27,548 downwards.
CTCAGCCAAGCAAATTTGCAAAATCGCGCCATAGCCATCACTGCGCTGGGGCAATTGGGCGATCTGCACTTGCCCACGCTCTTGCTCAAAGCCCCCTCTGTTTATTGGAATGAGACAGAAAAAATCGATGGGGATTGGAGCCTCAAAAATTACACAGACAATGCTTTGGTCGCTATATTGAATCAGAATCCAGCAGCTGCCATTCTGATGATAGAAGCACTTCTCAAACAAACCCTAGGAGCTGACAAATTCCTGAGCAGTCTGACCAGAGGTGATTTTATTCTCACAGAAGCTGGGTTGTTGGGGAGATTTAAAACCTGGCTCTCAGCTCAGCCCCCTCAAACATTGGCATCGGGTTTGCAGATCCTCGCCCATTGGAATGATCCAAGTGTGCTGCCTTTACTCAAAACATACCAAGACCATGCTCAGCCAGAAGTCCAAGCTGCTGCTAACAAAGGACGTTTATATCACCAAGACCCTGAACTCAAGCAAATGCTTGTGCAATCTCTGCAAACAGTTCAAAATCCTGGTTTGGACAAGCAATTAAAAGAACTTGAAGCATATACCCGTCCTGAGTTGGTTCCCGAGTTGATGTCTTTGTTTCTGCAATTGCTCAAACCTGACTTGTGGACAGCAGAAAATCAACACTTTTTGCGCCGCAATCTCTGGCGGACACTGGATTTATTGTTTACAAACGCAGACCGTTCTCTCTTGGCAGAAGCACAGATCATCTATACAGCTCTGCAAAAAACAAAACAATCCCGTCCCGTGACTCAAGCAAATTTGGAAGATATTATCGACATGACGATCACAGAATTGGTCACTCATCTCATTCAACAGAATCAGCCAAACCATCTCCCCTATTTGAGAAAGATCCGTGCAGAGGTAGAATGGGGTTCACAATACGCGATCAACCGCTATTTTTGGTCTTTGCAAGGGGTTCAACTTCCTTGAGAGGTCGGTTTTGAGATTGCAACGTCAGACATCATTCAGACAGTCTTAGAGACCAAAAATCCCGTATATTATGGGTCTGTTGAGCCAATGGCAAAGAACTTTGTCAACGAAAAAAGTCAAACATATCAATCAATTTCTCTGGAAAGAAAAAGGCGTCGTCTTCAATTAGGTTTTAAGGCCTGGCGTTCCAGCCCCCTTCGACCAAGCATTTATACGTACTCAGCCCCCCTTCCAAAGCCATGGGCCCACGGGCATGCAATTTCTGTGTGCTGACCGCCACTGCCCTTTGATAAGTCCTGCAAAGCATAGATCTACTCATTCGGATACCCAGCTTGGCCAGGCATGCGGCTGAGAATTTGAAAATGTCGCAGGGTTTGAAAAGGCCCACTGGGGTTCACAAAAGTTCCGCTTTTCCCGTGTTATAATACAATATGATCGTAAATTACCAAGCCATTCTCACCGCTTTGCTGGCAAAAGCGGATATTGTCGTCAATGGCCACCGGCCCTGGGATATTCAGATTCACCACAAAGAGACCTGTGAGCGCATTCTCAGAGATGCCAACCTCGGTCTGGGTGAGTCGTATATGGATGGCTGGTGGGACTGTCAGGCCATCGATCAAATGACTGATAAAATCTTCAGGGCCCAGCTTGAGCGCGAGGTGGTCTCAATCAAAAATATCTCTGCCTTTGTTTTGGCCAAACTCACCAATTTGCAATCCAAGCAACGGGCGTCCCAGGTCTGTGAGCAGCATTATGACCTCGGCAATGACCTCTTTCAAGCTATGCTTGACCCGCGTATGGTCTATACCTGCGGCTTTTGGCCAAAAGCCCAGAACCTGGCCGAGGCCCAAGAGGCCAAATTGGAATTGATCTGCCAAAAACTCCAGCTCCAACCGGGCATGACCCTTTTGGACATTGGCTGTGGCTGGGGCTCGTTTATGAAATACGCAGCTGAGCGCTATGGGGTGCAATCTGTGGGCTATAGCCTCTCACAGCCCCAAGTAGAACTCGGGCGTCAATTGTGTCAGAATCTGCCGGTTGAATTTGTCCTGGAAGATTACCGCAAAATTCGGGGAAAATTTGATCGGATTGTTTCGATTGGCATGTTTGAAGCCGTGGGCTATAAAAACTTTCGCAAATATATGCAAATTGCGGAACAGAGCTTAAAAGAGGAGGGTCTCTTTCTCTTGCATACGATGGGTGGCAACCGCGCATTTTACGCCAGTGACCCCTGGTACCATCGCTATATCTTTCCCAATGGCATGATTCCCTCCCTGGGCCAATTGGGCCAGGCCTGTGACAATCTGTTTGTGATCGAAGATCTGCACAATTTTGGCCCCGATTACGATCCCACCCTGATGGCCTGGCATGCCAACTTTCAAGCTGCTTGGCCCCAATTGGCTCAGAATTACAGCCCCCGCTTTAAGCGCATGTGGGAATTTTATCTCCTTCAGGTGGCGGGCACCTTTCGCGCGCGCAACCAACAATTGTGGCAATTGCTGCTCTCCAAGCCTGGCAGAGCCCAAACTTTCCGGCGGCAGCTTTAAACATGGCTGTTCTTCTCACGGGCAAAAAGATCGCCGTGATCGGCGGAGGCATCGCTGGCATTTATGCGGCTCACAAACTCCAAGACCACTGTGAAGTGACCCTTTTCGAAGCCGCAGCCCAACTCGGTGGGCATACCCACCCGGTTTTATTGCCCGATCAACAGACCTGGGTTGATACAGGATTTATTGTCTTTAATCCACATACCTATCCCCTGTTTATGAACTGGATTGCCGAATTGGGGTTAGAACACAGCGTGATCCCCATGCAAATGGGCTTTTCATTTTGGGATCAAGACAAAGACTTGCTCTACGGCACGGAGGGCCTGGGACAGCTCTTTTACCAGCGCAAAAATGCCTTTAATCCGGCCTTTTACAAGATGATTGCTGAACTGATGCGCTTTCGCAAACAGGCCTGCTCTGATTTGGAGCAGAAACGCCTGGGAAATCTGACCTTGGGGGAATATCTGGCCCCCTATTCGGCCCTCTTTCGCGAGAATTTGATCGCACCCACCGCTGCTGCAGTCTGGTCGCTTCCCCCGGAGCAAATCTGGGATTTTCCAGCCCAGGTCTATTTGCAATTTCAATACAACCACCAATACCTCAAAGGCAGTGAATTTAAGCAGGCCCGCTGGCTGACCTTCAAAGGCAGCAGTCAATGTTATTTAGCTGCCTTTTCTGCGCGTTTTAAGGGCCAGATTCGCACCCAGAGCCCGATCCAGCAAATTGTGAGAACGCCTGCTCAGGTGGAGTTGCATTTGGCCGATGGCCAAATGGCACCCTTTGATGCCGTGGTAATTGCCACCCACGCCGACTCAGCCCTCAAATTGCTGGCTGCCCCAACAGCGCAAGAACAGGCCCTGCTGGGGCCCTGGCAGTATTTTGAACACGATGTCTATGTTCACACCGACCGCTCACTGTTACCGCCTGAGCGCAAACTCTGGGCCAGTTGGAATCTGCTCACCCAATCAACAGGCTCCCATCGCCACACCACGATTACCTATTACCTCAATCAGGTCCAATCATTGACACAGCGCCAAGACTTTTTTTTAAGCCTCTCCCCTCGCCAAATCCAGGCCGACCAGATTTTGCATAGGTTTGGCTTTACTCACCCGATTTTGAATGGCCCAGCGATTCAAACCCAGGCCCAATTGCCCCGTTTAAATGGCCATCACCGCAGCTATTTCTGCGGCAGTTATTTTGGTTTTGGCTTTCACGAAGATGCCATCCGCTCGGCCCAGGCGGTCGTGGAAAGCCTCACAACCCAGCTAGAGGACAGCCCCACATGAAAATGCTGGATCATTGGCACCCTGTTTTGGCAAGTGCCCAGCTCAAAGACAGACCTGTCGAAGTGCAATTGGCCGGGAAAAAAATCGTGCTTTTTCGGCAGCCGGGTCAAGGCCTGGGGGCCTTGGACATTCGCTGCCCTCATCGGGGCATGAACTTGAGTTTTGGCAAAACAGAGCAAGCGGGTTTGGCCTGTCTCTATCATGGTTGGACCTTTGATACCCAGGGCCAGGGTATTAGCCCGTGTAATCCCAAACTCAAGGCCCAGGCTCAGGCCTATGCCACCCGTGAATACGCAGACTTTATCTGGATCAGCCGCAATCAAGGGGCTTTTTTTCCTGAATTTTTGTTGCCGGGTTTTCAAAAAGCAGGGGTGCATCTGCGTCAAATCCAGGCCCCCCTTCAACCCGTGATGGATAATTTTTTAGAGGTCGAACACTTTCCCACTGCCCATGCCTGGTTGGGATATGGTTTTAAGCAGATCAACGAAGCAGAATTGGTGATTGAAAAAGACCCCGATACAGTTAAAATGGGCTTTTACCCGATTGAGCCTCTCTATCCCCTCGTGCGCAAAATTTTTCATTTGCCCGTGGGCAGCCGTTATTTTATGGACATCACGGCCTACCGTTCACCGGTTTACACCCTGCATCACCAAGGATGGCTGAATCCTGCCAACGGTGAGAAAAAAACGCTGTTGATCAATGTGGTCTTTTATGTGCCCCTGAGCCAAACAGAAACCCAGTTGGTGATGTTTATTTTGACCGAGCCGGGGGGCCTTTTCTCGTTTTTGAAAGAGGCCTTTGTGCTCAAAAAAACCGGGCAATTGGTGGATGACGATTTGGTGATTCTCAATCATTTGGCCGATAAAACAGCCCAGGTCTCTCAGATGCGCCTGGGTGCCCACGACAAGGCCCTCATCGAAGTACGCAAACGCCTGCCTGAGAGTTATTCGGATTATGCTTCAAATGATTCAGAAGCGACATGAAACACCCTGTGAACATGTTCAACTCTTCGTGCGTTAAGGCCGCGCGTTCCAGCGCCCTTCGACCAGCCATTTATACGTGGTCAGCCCTTCCAGGGCCATGGGCCCACGGGCATGCAATTTCTGTGTGCTGACGGCCACTTCGGCCCCGAGGCCAAACATCGCCCCATCGGTAAAGCGGGTAGAGGCGTTGACATAGACGGCTGCACTGTCCACCTCGTTCAAAAAGCGCTCTGCATGTTCACTTTTAAGCGTGAGAATTGCCTCTGAGTGGCCGCTGGAATATTGGGCGATAAAGTCCAGGGCCTCATCGAGGTCTTCTACGATTTTGACCGAAAGCACCAGATCCAAAAACTCGGTGCCCCAATCGCTGTGGGTGGCATGCACCAATTTGGGGTAATTTTCCTGCTCAAAGAGGTGGTAGGCCTGTACATCCGCACGTACCTCCACCTGGGCCTGGGCCAAACTCTCACAGAGCATGGGAATCAAGTCCGGGGCAATCAAATGGTGTACCAGCAGGGTATCCAGGGCATTGCAGACCGTTGGGCGCTGTACTTTTGCGTTGTAAATCACAGGGATCGCCGAGTCGAGGTCCAAAAAGGCGTCGACATACATATGGCAGACCCCAATTCCACCCGTAATCACAGGCATGGTGGCGTTTTCTTTGCAGAATTGATGCAACTCTGCGCCCCCACGGGGGATCAACATGTCGATGTATTTGTCTAATTTGAGCATCTGCCTCACCAGCTCCCGGTCAGGGCTGGCAATCAGCTGAATGCAATTGGGGTTGAGACCGGCGTCTTGCAGGGCCTGGCGCAAAATCCGCACCAGTACCTGATTGCTGCGCAGGGTTTCTTTGCCACCGCGCAGTATCACGGCATTGTTGGTTTTGAGGCAGAGAACTGCCACATCAACCGTCACGTTGGGCCGGGCTTCGTAGATTACTCCCACTACCCCCAACGGCGTTCTGCGGCGTTTGATCCGCATGCCTTGGGGCAACATGCGCTGGTCAAATTCCTGGCCAACGGGATCCGCCAGCCGCATCACGTTTTCCACTTCTTTGGCGATCGCTTCGAGGCGGGTTTCATTGAGGGTTAAGCGGTCCAACATGGCTGCATTTAAGCCATTTTGCTTGGCTTCGTCTAAATCGAGGTAATTGCTGGCCAGAATTTCATCGCTGTGGGCACGCAGAGCCATGGCAATCGCTTGAATGACTTCATTTTTTTGCTCGGTATTCAGGCGCGCCAATTCGCGGCAGGCCTGCTTGGCCTGTCGTCCCAGGGTTTCCAGATCAACCAGATCAAAAGCGACGTCTGTCATGGCAAGCTCCTCGGGTCTTTTTTTTAGAGTAACATATCTAATGCCGTATAATAAAAAACATGAAAAACCCAAATATCCTCCCCACCCAACAACAAACCCTGCAAGCGATTGAAGCTTGGCATGCAGAGCACCACCCCCGTTCCGCAGCGGCCTTTGAACCCCCGATTAAACCCGAAAAACTGGCCAAACTGGCGGCAGAACTGCCGTTTGAATTGCCCAGCGAATTGACCAAACTCTATGCCTGGCACAACGGCCAGAGCCAAAATGCGCCCTTTTTTAATGCGTTTACTTTTTTTCCCTTTGAAGAAGCCCTCGAAGAATACGAACTGGCAATCGAAAATGCCCAAGAACAGGGCCTGGAATGGAAAACCTCTTGGTTTCCGATTTTTGGCTATATGGGCGATTATTTTTTACTCGACTGCGCGCCCGAAAGCCCCCCTGCGCCTGTGTATATGTATCTCAGCCATGTGGAAGGGAGTCCCCGCTGGTACGAAAGCCTCGAAAAAATGCTGCTCACAATTGCAGCCTGTTACCAAAGTGGGGCGTATAGCTTTGATGATGACGATATCTTTGTCGAAGATTTTGAAAAGGCCGAAGGCATTCGGCTCAAATTCAACCGGCGTGTGGACCGTTTTGCGACCGAAAACGAATTGACAGATTTTGAACCTTACCAAGAGGTGCAAGAGCGCGAAGACGGCTTTAAAATTGTGACCAGCTACCAGAGCGAGGCCCAGCGTGTCGAAGAACTTTATGGTCCCGATGGCCGCAAACGCGAGCAAAATATCTATTGGGGCGATGAATTGGTCAGACGGGATATCTGGGAATTTACCAGCGACACCCAGGTGATTATTACCAGCGAAAACAATTCTGGCATGATGTTTAGCACGCGAGCATTTGCCGAAATTCAGCCCGATGGCGAAGTGATCACCCGCAAAATTGAGACAATCGTGAATGGCGAAGTGGTCTCTGAACAAGACCTGAGTGAAGATTTTGAAGAAGATGACGAGAGCGAAAGTGAAGACGACGATGAAAGTTTTTGAGCTGCTCGGGCTATAACCCCATTATGGGAGATATCAAGCCAACCTCACCTAGCTTTAAATACCTGGAAGACGCCCGACAATACGCCTTGGACCGTCCCGGCAATGAGGCCATTGTAAAAAAAGGCGATCAATACACCGTTTTGGCCCACGAGGACCTGGAACAGCAGCAGGATTGGGTCCCAGATTTTTTTAAACTCAATGGCAAAAAGATCACCACCGAGATTGCCGATCTGGCCAGGCAGGGCTCGGCACCCGGGATGGTTGAGTTCTTATTCGACAGCGGCAAAGATGGCGCTTTTACCCCCGATCGGCGCTTTACCCTCAACGACAAAGCCGAAGTCCAAGAAGCGCAATATTCAGTCAACACAGGTTCTGCCGTCTTGCGTTCCCCCGAATTGCGTGGCTTGGAAATTTTGCGCAAGGCCATTTTAGAGCCACATACCCGCAGCTTATTACAACTCTCCCCCACTTTAATGGAGGCTTTGCGCAGCTCCGACAAACTCACCCCCGAAGAGGGGCATTATCTCGATACCCACCTCAATACGCCCCAGGCCCGCGAAGCCCAAAACCAAATCAAGGCCTTTCTGGGGCCCGATGCAGCCTTGAGTAGCGCAGGTGTCGCGGATTATGAGCTTTTGCTGACGCGCTTGAACAGCCCCCAACACAAAGACAATCTCGACACGCTCAAAGAAATGGCCAAATACCCCGAGCGTTTTCGCGATTTGCTCGGCGAAGACGAGCAGCGTTTGACCAGTTTGGCGCAAACTTTTCAGGAATTGCCCGGCTTTCGTCGTGCTCCCAACGGCGTCTCTTTGGGCAAAGAGCAGCAGCACACGTTTGACAATGCCCTGCGCACCGTTGACCAATACAAATACAAGGCCCGTGTCAGCCAAGAGATGCAATTCAACCGCGACGGTGTGGCCAGCCACAACACCGAAATGAGCTACCGTTTGGGGGGGCAGGTGATCAGCCTGGGCTTTTCTGGCCGCAATTATGATCTCAATGCCCCTTTTCAGGGGGTGGCTTTTAACAGTGGGGGCGATGTAATGCAGCGCCTGCGCTTGGGTTATTCCACTGGGGCCTTTGATTTGCAATTGGGCGTGGCCCGCAAAACAGATGGGGGCTTTTCCATCGACAAACCCGAGTCCCAGGCCGTAGATCGCTACCTCGGGCGCAAATCTGACGAGGCCTTGGATTGGGCCAAAGAACACAAATGGATTGCCGCAGGTGTGGTTGCCGGTGCGGCTGCCACGGCATATGCTTATTCCAAAGCCAATCCCGATGCCCCTTTGGCAATGAATTTTAACCAGCGCTTTGATCTCGTTGATCGGGAATTTATCAAGGTCAAGGGTGAGGTCAGCCCCGAAATTAGCATCCAAGATGGCCAAGTCGATTTGGGCGTGGGCCAGGTTGGCATTGGGGCCAGTGGCAATATTCGCAACCATTTTTATGACGCGACAATCCGCCAGCGCTTTGAAAACACCACCCTGCGCAGTGGGGAGCTCAACAACAAAGAAACGGATCTCAACCTGCGTTATGGCTATGGCAATCACTCAGTGATGGTCGACAGCCGTTATACCTATGCCACCAGCCAAGTAGATAGTCAGGTCTCCTATCGCCGCAATTTTACCCACTCTTCGAGTTTTAGCTCTTATGTTCAACCCTATGTGCAGATGAATCAGGCCACATATCGCAATTCTGGCATTCAGGCAGGCATGAGCAAAGACTTTGGTGGCGGATTGCAAGGCAGTATAAATGCAGGGTACGACCAAAACAGTGGGGCATCTGCCGGTTTCCGCATCTCCAAACAATTTAATTGGTAAATTGGGTTTCCCGGCCGTGGTTGAATCATCCCTGATCCCTGATGCAGAAATTCGTCGTTTGGCCAGCTATTTAAGCCAAAATGCCGATCTGTGGTATTTACTTGAAACCCTTCCCCAACTCCCTGTTGAGGCTTGGCTGGCGGCAGGCAGTGTGATGCAAACGGTCTGGAATATCCAGTTGGGTCGTGCCCCTGCCGCGGGGATCCGCGATTACGACCTGATCTATTTTGATGGCGAAGATGTGAGCTGGGAAGCAGAAGATCGGCAGATCCGGTTGGCCCAAAAACTTTGGCCCGATTTGGCTGTTGAACTGCGCAATCAGGCCCGTGTTCACCTCTGGTACCCTGAAAAGTTTGGGGTGTCCATTTCACCCCTGACCTCGCTAGAAGCGGCTTTGCGCCTGTGGCCTGCAACCTGTCATGCCATTGCGGTGCGCCTGGATGACAGTCAACTCAACGTTTTGGCTCCTTGGGGGCTGAATGATCTTTGGGCTGGACAACTTAGGGAAAATATACATTGTCCAGATAAATCTGCTTTTGAAAAAAAAATTAAGATATGGAAGGGAAATTGGCCCCATTTGAATTAAAGAGTGCTAGAGCAGTGGTTGGGTTTCTGACAGGCCTGTGCTAAAATACCATCCAAACTGAGACAAGGCCCCCCAGAAAGGACACGCCCACGCAGCATGGAGAAAGTACAACTACGTACCTACGTCTTTATTGATCAGATGCAAGCCCAGTTTGCGGCTTACTCCGCCAGTGTGGCCCAGGGTTATCTGCCCGTGCAGGGCCAAGCCGCCCTGTATGTGGAAATTGCCCCCGGCATGGAAATCAACCGTCTGATGGACATCGCCCTGAAATCCACAAATGTAACCCCCGCTGAACAAATCGTTGAGCGCCGCTATGGCATGCTTGAACTCCACTCCGACTCGCAGGCCGACGTGCGTGAAGCTGGAGCTGCGATTTTGCGCGAAATTGGGGCTACCGAAAAAGATCGCATCAAACCCAAAGTCGTATCGCACCAGATCATCCGCAAGGTGGATCCCCACCAAGCGATGTTGATCAACCGCTATGGCCGCAAGGGCATGATGCTGCTGGCTGATCAGAGTCTCTTTATTTTGGAGACCTATCCCGCCGGTTACGCCACGATTGCCGCCAACGAAGCCGAAAAGGCAGCGGACATCAATATCATCAATATCTATGCAGCTGGGGCCTTTGGCCGTGTCTACCTCTGTGGTGAGGAAAAAGACATTATTGTGGCCTCTGAGGCCGCACTCAGCGCCCTGCATGATATCGATGGTCGCGTTGAAAAATAGTTTGAATCCCAATCGAAAAACAATGATGCTTCAAGGATAAACAAGGAGAACTGGACGCATGAGCGAAGCCTTAGGAATGATCGAAACCCGGAGTTTTGCCGCCTCTGTAGAAGCGGCTGATGCCATGGTCAAAGCCGCAAAAGTGGAATTGGTAACCTACGAAAAAACCGGCGGTGGCTATGTTACCGTTGTGGTTCGTGGTGACGTTGCCGCTTGTAAAGCCGCCACCGAAGCCGGTGCCCGCGCAGCTGAAAAAGTCGGAGAAATGGTGGCAGTGCACGTCATTCCCCGTCCCCATTCCAACGTCGAAAGCATTCTGCCTTTGGGCCGTCAGGCCAATCATGCAGGCAGCGATGCCCGCAAAAGCGAAAAATAGGCAGCTTTTCACGTGTTATTGGGCAAAGTCATCGGTACGGTGGTTGCCAGCCAGAAGGACATCAAACTCGAAGGTCTTAAGTTTCAGATCTTGCAGTTGATGGACATGAACGGCCAGCTGACCACCAATTATGTCGTGGCCATTGATGCTGTCGGTGCAGGTGTAGGTGAAGTGGTGATGTATGCGTCGGGCAGCTCTGCCCGCCAGACCTCCGTCACCCACAACAAACCCTGTGACGCGGTGATTATGGCGATTGTCGACACCTGGAATATGGATGGCAACACCATCTTTAACAAGGCGGAAGAAGGTTAGGCCCCATGCAAATGGAACTTCCCGAAGAAAAAATTCGTGCCATCGTTGAGCGCGTTGTCAACCGCATTTCTACTCAAGAGCGTCTCTCTCCCAATGCTTCTCCTGCAACTACTCCGGTGGTTTTTGGCGGTGGTGATCTGGGTGTGTTTGAAGATGTCGATGAGGCGGTTAATGCCTCCACCGCGGCTTTTGGTCATTTTCAGGAATACAGCTTTGACTTTCGCAAAAAGATGATCGAAGCGATTCGTGTGGCCTGCCACCAACAGGTAGATCTGATCTCACGTATGGCGGTTGAAGAGAGCAAGCTCGGTCGCTACGAGGACAAAGTCCAGAAAAATATTCTGGCCATCGACAAGACGCCCGGCCCTGAAGTCTTGCTGACCAAAGCGGTCAGTGGTGATCAGGGTTTGACCATCAACGAACGCGCGCCTTTTGGCGTGATTGCCTCCATCACGCCCTGTACAAACCCGACTGAAACCATCATCAACAACAGCATTAGCATTCTCTCTGGCGGTAATACGGTGGTCTATTGCCCTCATCCGCTGGCGAAAAATGTCTGCAATTATATGGTACACGTGATCAACCAGGCGATCATCCAAGTGGGCGGCCCGCCCAATTTGATCACGACCTTGCGTGCCCCTACCATCGATATGGCCCAAAACCTGATGACCCACAAAAAGGTCAAATTGTTGGTCGTAACTGGTGGCCCTGATGTGGTGCGCAAAGCGATGATGAGTGGTAAAAAAGTGGTAGGCGCTGGCCCGGGCAACCCACCCGTGGTTGTCGATGAAACCGCTGATCTGGCCCAGGCCGGTCGCGATATCGTCAAAGGTGCAAGCCTCGACAACAATATTATCTGCCTCGATGAAAAAGAGCTGATTGTGGTTTCGTCGGTTGCCGATCGCCTCAAACAAGAAATGTTGAATAACGGTGCTTACGAGATCAAAGGCTGGCAGCTCAAACAGCTCGAAAAGCTGATGCTGACAGAAGATCGCGGCCCCCGTCGCCATTCTGTGGTCAACAAAGAATGGGTCGGCAAAGACGCCCACAAAATCCTCGAAGCCATTGGCGTTCAAGTGGATCCAAGTGTGCGCTTGGTGCTCGTCGAAACCGACGAAAACCACCCCTTTGTCTGGTCTGAATTGCTGGCCCCGGTCTTGCCGCTGGTGCGCGTCAGCAATGTGGATTACGCGATCAAATTGGCCAAAGAAGCCGAACATGGTTTTGGCCACACGGCAGTCATGCACTCCAATAATTTGGAAAAGCTCAGCCAAATGGCCCGTACGATCAACACATCGATCTTTGTCAAAAACGGGATGGCAGTCGCTGGGATTGGCTTTGGTGGTGAAGGACATACGTCGTTTACGATTGCCAGCCCCACGGGAGATGGCGTGACCAACGCCTGGACCTTTACCCGCGATCGGCGCTGCACGATGGTGGATCGCTTCCGCATCGTTTAAAGGATTTTCAAGCCCAAAGCCCCTGTTAAATCAACAGGGGCTTTGGTGTTTAAGGGTTAAATCGGGACACCGTTGCATTGGGCATATCATTATCACTGTCGAGTAACAACCGATCATTGTATCGGGCAAGCTGATCCGTAAAGCTTGTGGGTTGAGGATTTTGAGCCGCTCCCGTAAATAGCGTGTGATCACCCTGAGTGGGATAGGGGTTATACAGAAATGGCGTGCCGTTTGGAGTGCGTCCCAGACTGATAAAATGATCACTGTTATTGTTTTGATTGGTAACCCCGCCTGAATCAGCTGCGACCCGCACGGACAAAGACTCCCCTGGAGAGATTTGGGCGTATAAGCTTTGAAGTGTATCCGAACTGGTAGGCCTTATCACACGGGGAATTGCCCCCCCTGTACGGGCCAATCCCTCCATTTCACTGTCGTCAAAACCAGATCTTTCGCGCCGCGCTTGTCCCCCCTGAACTCCCAAAGTATAATACTGCCGACTGGCATCTCCTGGATGTTGGGGATCATCTACCAGGTTAATTGCAACCGCTTGACCTGTGGCCCGTTGCATAATGGTCTCTGCTTCGCGGGCTTGGGTACTCGTCCAAGCCCCATTTTGAAGTTGAGTCCTTAAACTTTGAAGCCGAGTCCGATCTTCACCATTGGGCATATTTCCAATGGTTTGATTAATAAAGCCATCTAAATTTCCACGGGTATTGCCCGCTCGGTAAAGCAAATTTTGTGCCTGAGAGAGCTGCTCAAAAGACACATGCCCAGTGCGTAGACCTTGGGCCGTGTTTCTGAGATCTTGGGCTTGATCGCGTGTCAGCCGTCCACCTGTATCACTATTGGCAACCGAATCCAAAAACCGGGCAGCAGGTAAAGGTCCCTGCATCAAGGCTGCACCCAACAGAGAAGAAGGACCACAGCGGATGGAGCTATTGCCATGAGAACCATCCGCAGGCGTTTGAGTCAAACGCCCCACAATTTGTTCAGGATGTTGCCAAGCATCCGGGGAAATCGGCCCAGAGGCGCTTCTCAAAGCATGATGCCGAGAATTATTCAGCCCCAAACCCGAATCATCAATGCCCCCACCATGTGTCAAAGGCGCTGTGTTTACATTCCCGCCACCGCCCAATTGCGGTAAAATCCCTTGCACCGCTTGAAAGCGGTTTTGAATATCAGAACCAGACTGAGTGGTTTCGTGCTGAAGGAATCCCTGTGGGCGTAGCAGGCGGAGGGGCCGCACGAAGATTGGGTGCCGCACTTGGCTGGGTTTCACCCACTTGTCGCGCGGGAGAAACACTGGGCTGATTGACCGGGATCATCGCTGAACTGGATTGGGGGGTATTTTGAATGGTACTCAAGATTTAATTATCTCCTCGAAAAAACAGATTTCCAAATCTAGACTGAACGAATTTTCAAATTATAATTGGGTTCAGGTGATTTATAGGGCACTTGCAAATAAAGGGTTGTTTGTTCTCCTTTGGGGATGGAATCTGAAACCAAGACAAACAAATCCAGTAAACCAGGCAATTGGGGTTGAAGCGATCGGGCCACTTGTAAATACCTCAATGCCATTCGACTCTGATTTAAAACAAAAAAAATCGCTCCCAACAAAAGATAGGGCTCTGCATGTTGGCGCTGATATTCCATCGCTTCAGCCAAGGCTTCAGCCGCATTTCTCAAGGCAATCTGTTGCTCTTCATGCTCAAGTGATGTGAAATCTGCAAACTCTGCCAATGCTTCTTCATAACAAGCCAAATAATCTGAAGCTCTTTGTTCATCCCGATTTTGAATTTTGTCACGGGCCTGAACCAAATTTGAAAAATCAAACATGATCACTCACTTTTTTGCGCTGATTTAGCAGATTTTAAAAAAATTATATCGCATTTGAAGCTTGGTTTGAAAGTTTTTCAATCTCAGCTCAATTGCATGGCCCGCAATTCAGCATTGGTGTAACGCAAACGCATAGACAAAACCCGTGCCAAGCCAGCCAAGAGACGGGCTGCGGTCTTAAAATGCCCTTCGGCAAAGACCTCAAATTGCTCCCGAGAGAGCACAAAGAGTTCGGTCTCTTCTGAAGCCACGGCGTTTGCTGAACGGAGCTGTTGATCGAGAAACGCCATCTCACCAAAGAAGTCGCCCTGACCAAAGGTGGCAATATGATGGGTTTGTTCAGCTTCAATCGGCATTTCAATCCGAACCACCCCCCGCCGGATCATAAAAAGCTCATCCCCCTGATCGCCCCGCGAAAAAATCCGCTCCCCTGTGTGAAAGGTTTTACATTCGATACAGGCTTCAAGATCTGACAGTGTCGTCTCTTTGCGCCCTTTGAAGATCTCAATTTCGCGCAAGGCCAGGGCCTTTTCGTGGCGTGGCGCGATTTGGGCCATGGCCAGAATCCGGTTCTCAACCCATTCCAAGGCCCCATCCAATTCCGCAAAAATGCGACTTTGACTCTCAGGCTGAACCAGTCCCAATTCGTTAAAATATTCCTGCAAATCTTGGCCCGTGGGGACACTGCGGGGAAAATGGCTAAAGAGCAAAAAGGCCCCGCGTTCGCTGAGCATATCTTTGACCAATTCCAGCATATGTGCTGCGCTGATATCAAAGGTTTGCACCCGGCGCATATCCAGGATCATGTATTGGCAGGTTTTGAGATCGGCTTCCAGGGCTGTAAAAAGCTGATCCGTGGTGCCAAAGAAGAGACTGCCTTGCAATTCAAACAAGACGGTCTGCTGTCCGAGTTCTTCCAAAATTTGGCGCTCGGCCGGCAGGCGGATTTGCTTGGAAAAAATCTCGTTGCCATAAATTTTGCTGCGCACATTGCTGCTGCGAATTTGCTCGCGGATAAACAGCATAATCGCCAAGCCAATTCCCACCCCCGAAGCCGCAATCAGGCTAATTGTTTCTGCCACCAAGACCACCGCCACGATCACACAAAAGTCCAGCACTGTGGAACGGGCTTTGAGCAGGTGCAAGCTCTTGGTGTCAAACATGCGCACGCCAATCACAATCAAAATTGCGGCCAGTGAGGCAATCGGCACCCAGGCGATCAGCGAACCCAGTACCAACATGGCCGCCAGGGCAAAACCGCCTTCAAACAGCCCCGAACGTCGGCTCTGGGCCCCACTTGAAAGGTTAACCAAGGTGGCTCCCATGGTGCCAGCACCCGGAACGCCGCCAATCACAGCCGAAGAGAGATTGCCCAGGCCCTGACCGATGAGTTCACGGTTGGAATCGTGGCGACTGCGGGTCAGCGAATCCATTACGACACAGGTCTTGAGGGTGTCGATCGAAAGTAGCACAGCGAGGGTCAGCGCAGGCATCAAGAGATCTTGAAGCTGTGGCAGATTGAGTTTGCCCACAGCCAGCCATCGGCCCGTTAAACTCTCGAGAAAGCCCCCTTGCACGCCCGCTGCGGGTCCGACCAACAGGGCATTGCCATTTAAGACCATCAGCGCAGGATCGATCAGACCCAGGCCCAAATAGGCCAAAATGCCTGCCGCCAGGGCTAGAATCACAGCCGGAACGGCTTTGGTGAGCTTGGGTGCCAGCAACATCACGGCCGCTGTGAGCCCCCCCACAACCAGACTTTGCCAACGCCAATGTGCAGGTTGAGACAAAATTTTAAGCAAATCATGGCCTTTGGGAACCCCCAGAAATTTGGGGATCTGGCTGAGAATGATTACCAGACCCACCCCACTGAGATAGCCACTCACGACTGGATACGGCATGTATTTGATCAACCGGCCCAATTTGAGCAGACCAAAGACAATTTGTAGGCCGCCGGCCAAAAGGCCAATTAAACTGAGCATCAGTAAAATTTGCATGGGCTCGGTGCCTTTGCGCACCATTTCAATCGCCAGGGCTGAAAGTACGGCCGCGGCAGGGGCACAGGGAGCTGAGATCAGCCGGGGAGTGCCCCCCAAGGCTGCCGCAATCAAGCCAATCGCGGTCGCCCCCAAAATGCCCGCAAACGCGCCCTGAGAGCCGTACGTTGGGCCAATTGCAGAAAAAATGGTCACACCAAAGGCAATCGCTGCGGGCAGGGCCACCAACATGGCCGCCAATCCGCCCCAGAAATCACCTGCCAGACCTTTGCTTTGAAGAGTATCTGCCATGAAATTGTAATCCTCCAAGCCTCGATTCTAACAGGCTTAGAAAGAAAAGGCTGTGATTGTTTTGGGGTCAGCAGGGCGAATTTTCAATCACAATCTTCAGGAATATTGAAAAAAAAAGAGGGCCGCGGAAGCCTTCGCGAAACCCTCGAAACAGACATAAAATCAGCAGCTAAATTTAGAAGCGGAATTCTAAAAATTGAATCGGATAATCCTAAAGAAGGATCACAGGGCTTTAAAGTTCCATCTCCAATCAAAAAATTTGCTAAAAAATCATAAAATAATCCATTGGGTTGATTTGTGAAGGGTTTTTAAAGGAATTATAAAGTTTGTGAAGATTGTGAAGATTGTGAAGCCGGATTTATGAAGATTGTGAAGACAAAGGGGAACCGAAGTGGGATTGTTTGCGTCTGGCAAAAACAGTGAAGAAAAAATGAGGATCTATGTCAGACGCCCAAGTTAGAATTATCGCCTCGGCCCAAAGCTGGATTGAAGGCGCAGCCGTTGAACAACTCAAAACCATGGCCCGCTTGCCGGCTATGCGTTTGGCTGTGGGCCTGCCCGATTTACATCCTGGCAAAGGGCACCCGATTGGGGCTGCCTTTGTCGCTGAAAGCCATATTTACCCCCATTTGGTTGGCAATGATATCGGCTGTGGGATGGGGCTTTGGCAAAGTGATCTCGCCTTGCGCAAATGGAAGGCCGAACGCAGTTTGCGCCGCCTGGAAGGGCTCGAAGCCCCTTGGCAGGGCGACTCTGCTGCCTGGTTGGCGGATTTTGGTTTGGAAGCCACGCCCTTTGATACTTCCCTGGGCACCATTGGCGGAGGCAATCACTTTGCCGAATTGCAGCGTTTGAGCCAGATTTTAAAACCCGATCAGGTCAAGGCCCTGGGGTTGGACCCGGCCCGTTTGCTTTTGCTGGTGCACAGCGGCTCGCGCGGTCTGGGAGAGCGGATCTTGCGTGAACACACCGCTTTATGGGGTGGGGCCGGTTTAAACAGCGAAAGTGAAGCTGCGCTTGCCTATATAAAAGCACATGACTGTGCCGTCAAGTGGGGGGAAGCCAACCGCAGTCTGATCCAAAAACGCTTTCTGGATCTTTTGGGAGCCACAGGCCAACGGCTGCTGGATCTCTGCCACAACAGTGTCACACCCCAGACTTACCAAGGCTGTGCCTGTTGGCTGCATCGCAAAGGCGCTTCTCCGGCCGATCAGGGCCCTGTGGTCATTCCCGGTTCACGGGGCAGTGCCAGTTATTTGGTGAAGCCCTTGCCCTCTGACCACAGTGCCTGGTCTTTGGCCCATGGGGCCGGACGCAAATGGAGTCGCAGCGAAAGCAAAGGGCGACTTGAAAAGCGCTACAAAGCTGAAGATCTCATGCGCACTGAGTTGGGTTCTTGGGTGATCTGCGAAGATAAAAATTTGCTCTATGAAGAGGCACCCGCTGCGTATAAAACCATCGACAGGGTCGTGCAAGATCTGCTCGAAGCCGAATTGATCGAAGTTTGGGCCGTGCTTGAACCTGTGGTCACTTATAAAATGAGGCAACGCTGATGTGGCTGCAAATCTCTGCCGGACAAGGACCTGCTGAATGTGCCTGGGTGGTGGCCCGCCTGCTTGAATATATGCAAAAATCGGCCCAAGGCCAAGGACTCCAACTGGTTTTGCTAAAAGCCGAAGCAGGCCCCGAGCCACAGACGCTGAATTCAGCACTTTGCAGTACAGAGGGCCCCCAGGCTGAAAGCTGGGCCCACTCTTGGCAGGGCAGTATTTTGTGGGTCGGTCAGAGCCCTTTTCGGCCCACCCACAAACGCAAGAATTGGTTTGTCGGGGTCCAGTGTTTTGAGCCTGTCATTGCCACTGAATTTAATTCCCGTGATCTGCATTTTGAAAGTCAGCGCAGCAGTGGCCCCGGAGGCCAAAATGTGAACAAAGTTGAGTCGGCGGTGCGACTGACCCATTTGCCCAGCGGCCTGAGTGTCTTGGCCCAAGAAGAGCGCTCGCAAATGCGTAACCGCCAATTGGCTCTGGCCCGCCTTTCAGCGCTGCTGCGAAACCAAGATTTGGCCCGGCAGCAAGCCGCAGATCAGACCCGCTGGCTTGCACACCATGCCCTGGAACGGGGCAATCCGGTCATGCGCTTTCAAGGCCGTCAGTTTGAACTTATCCATTGAGCTCATAAAGAGATAATTTGCCACTGGTCTTGCTCTGTCTCAGGGATTGCCAGAGCAGGCCAACGGCCTGACTTGGGAAAATGGTGTTCATGTAGAATTTCGCCCAATAAGCTAAAGGTCGGATTGTAAATCACCTGAGCGGGAATGGCGATTTCGGGTTCAGGGCTGAGGTAAATCTGATTCTGAGTCTGCCGGGGTTCATTCTTTCGCTGAGCAGGAACCCGTTGTTCTGCCCAGGTATCGAGGCAGAAATCAAGGGCTATCCCCGCCTGCATCAGGCGCTGGCCAAGGTCAATGTCCTCCAGTCCCCAGTTTTTAAATTGGGGATTAAAGCCACCCACCCGTTCAAAATCTGAACGGCGAATAGCAAAATTTCCACTCCAAAAATAGCGAAAGGGACGCAAGATAAGATCTCGTTGAACGCATAATTCACGGGCTTTGACAAAACCAAACCGGTAATCCACTCCCCAGACCTGCTGTTCAGGCAACCAATAAGAGGGGCTGACAAAATCCCCATGACTGCCAATATATCCCCCTATTGCACGCTGGTCTTTTTCGGCGATTAACTCGGCATATATTCCCAAACCATGCGGATTGAGCAAGATATCCGAATCCAAAAAAACCAGGCCCCTCCCTTTGCTTTCGCTTGCACCCAAATTTCTCAGTGCAGACAAATTGCCTTCGTGCCTGTTCCAAATATATTTTAAAGCCAATTGTGTCTCAAACGGGTGGGCACAGATCTGTCCCTGCGCAGAGCCATCATCCACAACAATCACCTCGAAGGAGCGGAAACGCTGTTGACAAAGCATCGACAAACAGGCTTCAAGATCGGGCTCTCGTCCAGGTGAAGTTAAAACCACCACACTCAGCATGTTCTGTCTGGGACCCACGTTCACAAATTATCTCAGTTCAAGCTATTCAAACCAAGCAAGCAGGGATTAAAATCCTAGTATAGAATACTGTAGCAATTCAACGATTTAAAAGCGAGGCGCTGATGAGTTCCAATCCCATTCTGCCCAAAAGTTTTGCCGCCTATGTGCAACCTCTTCAGGCCCGTAAACACTACACAGCAGGCAGTGACGGTCAATCGGGCTTAAGTGCGGCTGAAGCCAAACGGGTCAAAATCGACATCGCCATCTCCAAACACCTGAGCAAAGACGAGAAAGCGGAAGCCGTGGCTTTGGTCGATAAAACGCGGGAGATGACGGTTGCGGCACTTAAAAATGACGGCAAAGTGGATCCCAAAGAACGCCAAGCCATGTTAAATCTGGCCAAACATGATTTGTCTGTCACTTCTGCGGCACAAGGCCGTGCCACCCCCAGCCTGGATTTGACAGGTTTGAGCAATAGCACAGGCAATCAGCCTGAAAAAAGTGAATTTTTTCGCGTAGCGGCAGGGACAAGTTATGCCCCTAAAAATACCCGTTTACAAGGGGGCACAAAAGACAGTGAGGGCAATCTGCTTAAGCCTCACACGCTCGAAACGGTCCTTGCCAATATAAAAAAAGGCAAAACTGGCCCAGATAATTATGTTGCCATTGCTATGGATTCTGCACTTTATCAAGGGAAAAATGCCCCACTCAAATATGGGGATGTTTTCCGTATCCCTGAATTAGAAGCCATTTACAAAACGTCTCCCATTTATTTCGCTTTGGTGGACAACGGCGGTGCTTTTAAAGGGACTGACGGCGGCAAAGTGGATATCTGCTGTGATTCTCCCTATACCCCCAGCGTCAATCAAAGTTTGAGTTTACATAAGGTTTTGGGTGCCGATGGCAAACAGGTAAACGTAGGCGATTAAAGTGGAAAAACCGCTCGTTGATACCACTCCTGTCACTCTCAACGTGTCAGGCACCCTGAGTTTACATGCCCTGATTCAGCCCCAAGCCTGCGGTGCGGTGCTGATCAATGGCCATGTCCATGTTGGCCTGAGCAAAGCTGTGGACAAAGCGCTGGGCTTTTTGCCTTGGCTCATTCGCACCCAGATCAAAGGGGGACTGATTCAGCGCCGGCTGGAAGGCACCCGCTTTCAATTTGTCATTCCCAATCTCTTTACCCTGATTACCGATGTCTCAGCTGAAGGCGTTTTAAACCTCGAAAAGCGCTATCATATCCCGCTTGTGAGGCCCATTGCCCAAAATGAGACCTATGGCATTTTTAAAGCCTTTGGCAGGGGACTTGCGGAAAGTGGGCTCAAGCCCTACGACCCTGAGCATATCGACGTCTTTTTATCGGGTTTGCGCCGCAAAGATCAGGGCAATTTGCCATTTCTGGCGCTGTTTGAAGGCAAAGGCATTCACACAGCCGAACGCCAAACCCCTTCCGTTGAAGGACTTGAACTCCAGGATTTGCGCGTCTCTCAAGACAAAGAGGGTGATTTATTGATCGAATTTGATGCCAAAGGCCGCTTGCAAGGGCATTAATGGGTGTATGGGCGGGCCTTCTCCCCCCTCAACCCTGTTCAATGGTAAAATGCCAGTGTAAAATTCGCGAAAGGCAAAAACTGCCATGCATCCGCTGCTTGAGCGCCTCCAGAGCCAGTTTGGCAATAATATCCTCGAAACCACCGAGGGCCGGGACATGCCCGTGGCCCTGTGTAAAAAAGAAGTGGTCTTTAAAGTCCTGCAATTTCTGCGCGATGATCCCGAGATGGATTTTAACCTCCTGACCGATCTCAGCGCTGTCGACTACCTCAATTTTCCGGTCAAAAAAGTTCAACGCTACGAGGTGGTTTATCACCTCCACTCCCTCGACAAAGGCCATCGGCTGCGTCTCAAAGTGCCCGTGGGTGCTGCAGATTTAAGCGTCGACACTGCGATTTCGCTTTGGAAAACCGCCAATTGGCTCGAACGGGAAGTCTGGGACATGTACGGCATTCAATTTAAAGGCCATCCCAATCTCAAGCGCATCCTCAACCACATTGAATTTGAGGGCCATCCCCTGCGCAAAGATTACCCGATCGAAAAACGACAGGTCTTAACCGTCAACGATTCATTGATGGATGAAATGGACAAACGCCTGAAAGAAAAGGGGCTGAAATAATGCAGCGGATCAACGAACTCCATCCTGTCAACCAGGATTTTGAGCCTGAGTTTTATCAGGATTTGCATACTGACCTGATGTTTCTCAACCTCGGGCCCTCTCACCCCGCCAGCCACGGGACTTTGCGCACCTTGGTGGCCCTCGATGGTGAGACGATCATGTCTGCCGTTTGTGAAATTGGCTATTTGCACAGGGGCTTTGAAAAAACCGCAGAGAACCGCACCTATGATCAGGTGATTCCCTATACCGACCGCTTGAATTACGTCTCAGCAATCATGAACAATGTTGGCTTTGCCAAGGCGGTAGAAGGCCTGATTGGCGTGGAAATCACCCCCCGCTGCATGGGCCTGCGTGTGATCGTGAGTGAGTTGATGCGGATTGTCGATCACCTGGTTTGCATTGGCGCCAATTTGGTGGATATCGGCGCTTTGACCAATTTCTGGTATTTGTTTAACAAACGCGAACAGCTCTATGATATCCTCGACAAACTCACAGGGGCGCGCCTGACCAATAGTTTTACCCGTATTGGCGGTCTGGCCCGCGATACCTATCCTGGTTTTGAAGACGAAGTGCTGCATGTGCTGAAAGAATTTGAAATCGCCGTGCTGGACGTGCTCAAATTGGTGGCCCGCAACAAGATCTTCCTCTCACGCACCCAGGGCGTGGGCATTATTTCTCAAGCCGATGCGCTGAGCTATGGCTTTACAGGCCCCTGTCTGCGTGCCACAGGCATTCCCTACGATCTGCGCAAGGAATTTCCCTATTACGGCTACGAAAACTACCAGTTTGAAGTGCCTGTGGGCGAAGTGGGAGACACCTACGATCGCATCATGGTGCGCTTTGAAGAGATCACCCAGAGCATTAAAATCGTGCGTCAAGCCCTCAAGGTTTTGCCCGGTGGCCCGGTTAACAGCGACGACAAACGCGTCTCACTGCCGCCCAAGGATCAGACCTATGTGAATATCGAGGGGCTGATCAATCACTTCAAACATATCTACGAAGGCATCAAAATCCCTCCGGGAGAGTTTTACGATGCCACCGAAGCTGCCAATGGCGAGCTTGGCTTTTATATCGTCTCTGATGGCAGCGGTAATCCCTACCGTGTGCGCTGCCGTCCACCCTGTTTCACCATTTTCTCGGCCTACCCCGACCTGATTGAAGGCGGCTTAATTGCAGATGCGATTGCCACGTTGGGCAGCATCAATATTATTGCCGGGGAGTTGGAGCGTTAAATGTCCGAAAACTCAACAGCTATTACCGGAGTTCAGACCATGCCTTTTACGTCCGAGCAGCAAACGCGCTTTGAAAAAGCCGTTGCCAAATACCCCCACAAACAAGCGGCGCTGCTGACCTGTCTCTGGATCGCCCAGGAAATCGACGGGTATATCACGACTGCAGCGATGGAGTATATCGCTCAATTGCTGGAGATTCCCCCCAGCCACGTGATCAGCGTTCTGACCTTTTATTCGATGTATCAGACCGAGCCGATTGGCAAATACCATATCCAGGTCTGCCACACCTTGTCCTGTGCCTTGGCGGGCGCAGAAAAAATCATCTCCCACTTGGAAAATCGCCTGGGCATAGAAGCGGGGGAGACCACCGAAGACCAGCTCTTTACCCTGACCCGTGTGGAGTGTTTGGCCTCCTGTGGCACAGGCCCGATGTGCCAGGTCAACCGCACCTTTCACGAAAATCTGACTCCCGAAAAAATCGATGCCCTGCTCGACACCCTGAAAAAAGAAGGCGCTGCCCATGGCACCCAAAGTTAAAATTCTCAGCAATTATTTTGGCATAGATCAGGCCTGGACCTACGATTATTACATTGGCCATGGGGGTTACGAAACCGCCAAAAAGGTTCTGGCTGAAAAACAGCCCGATGAAGTCACCGCTGAGGTCAAAGCCTCTGGTTTGCGCGGACGTGGCGGCGCGGGCTTTCCCGCAGGGATGAAGTGGAGCTTTTTGGCCAAACCCGAAGGCGTGCCCCGTTATTTGACTGTCAATGCCGACGAAAGTGAACCTGGTACCTTTAAAGACCGTGCGATTCTGGAATGGGATCCCCACATGTTGATCGAAGGCATCTTGATCGCCAGTTATGCCCTGGGCGTTCACACGGCGTTTGTGTATATTCGCGGTGAGTTTCATCTGCCCGAAGTGCATCTCTCCCAAGCTGTCGAAGAGGCTTATGCCAAAGGGGTGATCGGCGAAAAATGTCTCGGCACGGATTATAAATTGGATATAGTTGTGCACCGCGGTGCGGGCGCGTATATCTGTGGCGAAGAGACCGCCCTGCTGGAATCACTCGAAGGCAAACGCGGCTATCCCCGGCTCAAGCCGCCTTTCCCTGCTGTTTCTGGCCTGTTTGGCTGCCCGACGATTATCAACAACGTTGAAACCATTGCCAATGTGCCCTGGATTTTGGCCAATGGCGGCGCGGCTTATGCTGCTTTGGGCACCGAAAAAAGTCCTGGTACGCGCCTGTTCAGCATCAGTGGCCATGTCAACAAACCCGGTGTTTACGAAGAAGAACTGGGCATTCCCCTGATGACCCTGATCAACGAAAATGGCGGTGGTGTGCGCGGCGACAA
This sequence comes from Candidatus Sericytochromatia bacterium, assembly GCA_044356335.1. Lineage (GTDB taxonomy): Bacteria > Cyanobacteriota > Sericytochromatia > UBA7694 > UBA7694. The sequence continues at coordinate 3,214 of JBIKWL010000041.1, read as the reverse complement.
AAAGCTCAAAGCCGTGATTCCCGGTGGTTCTTCGACCCCTGTTTTGACGCCCACTGAATGTGAAACCATTACCATGGACTACGAGGCTTTGGCTGCAGCGGGCACGATGTTTGGCTCTGCTGGGATTATCGTGATGGACGAAGACACCTCGATGGTCGAAGTGATTACCAATCTGCTGCATTTTTACGCCCACGAATCCTGTGGTCAGTGCAGTCCCTGTCGCGAGGGCACGGGTTGGCTGCACCGCACCATGAAACAGCTGCTCAAAGGCCAAGGCACAGCGGATGATGTGGAAAAGATTCTGGATATTGCCAACCAGATGGAAGGCCGCACAGTTTGCCCCCTGGCTGCTGCAGCCACCATGCCCACCCGCAGCTATTTGACCAAATTCCGCTCGGAGTTTGAAGCGCTTTTGCCCAAGCTGGCTGGGGTTTAATCGGGTAACTTTTCCAGATTGAACCAAAATTCACCATTATCCAGGTTGCGGTAGCGGGAGAGCAATTGCTGTTTTCCCTCTGCTTTGCGCCAGGGAGAGCGTGCCAGACATTCGTCCATCGGCAGGCGATATCCCTTCGCGTCGAGATACTTAAACTCGGATTCTGCGTTTTCGATAGCCATCAGGGCTTTTCTTTGGCAGGGATTGAGTTCAAGTTTTCCTTTACAGGGTGAATCTGGATGGGGAAGGAACCAAAAGGGCTGCCCTTGAAATTCCAATAATACATGCTCAGCTGTGGGCGGTTTGCTGCGGATGCCCCATTGGGGATGCAAATAAGGCGTAATCCAGAGATTGAGCCCTGTGCCAATGAGATAGGCCAGCAGATCTTTCCAATCAAAGGTTGCACCCAAGATGATTTCCCCCCATGAGTTTTGAGCCAGTCCCAGCCTCGCAGCTAAGTGAAAATACTGCCCCATTTCAACCATACAGGCAAAAACCAACAGGGCCAGGCTCAACCATTGGGCTGAAGCTTGCAGGAAGATCCGCAAAAAAGCGTACATCAGCAGCATCACCAGAACATCGCCCCCAAAAAAGCGGATGACCGGATCGTGAAAAAAACGGGCGATGCCATATTCCACGGCAAAGACAAGCACTGTCGTAATCAGGGCTGGGGCTGAAAAACAAAGATAAAACCAAGGCCGGGAAATCATCTGTGGGGGTGGCTTTCTGGTTGAAAAGGCTGTTCTTTAGCTTAGCGCAAAAAGATCTCCGACTGCCAGTGATGTGGATTTTGGACTTTTGGTGCTGATGATTGGCTACCGTGTCTGTCGTTGGCACGGAGTGAGCCTTCGCCCCCACGTCGTGTGGGGGCTGCGGTCGTGCGCGCTCCCTCGGCTGACCCTCCTGGCTCAGTCGCGCGCAAAGACACTCCTTAAGCCAACGACAGACAGGTTTACCCTATTCATGTATATGATTAAGTTTCAACCGTAGGTATAATTTGAGATTGATAAGCCGCAACAATAAGTTGGTGCATTTTTTGAATATCCTCCAACTTTTCGTAAGTGACAGTCCAGCCTTCGGAATGAGGTTGAATGTCCAAACTACCTGCCGCTTCTTTCGCTTTGTTTTCAGGCAGTCTAAACAAAATGAACTTGCGGCGTTGGTTATTGAAGTGAAGTCGGCAAAACCAGCGGGTTACTTTTTCTACTTGAATTCCAAAATAATTCATCGTATCTTTATGGTTTACACCATGTCCAGCGCCATAGTCTTTTTCAATAATTGCAAGAATGGCATGATACGCATCTAATTCTGCTTGTGTTGTTTCTACAGAACGGGATGATTTATCTTCTTCTAAAACTTCAGATAGGGATTGAGATGATTCAATGTGATTGCTGATTCCCTGACTAAGACCTTTTGAAACCATGTCTAATAGCGTTTGTGAAAGAGCTTCTTTGACCAATGGACGAAGACGCTCTACCGCTTTTTCTGTTAATTTTTTGGGATAGACATCTTGTGCCAAAAGCCTTACAAAGTCATCACTCGGATGACTGAAATTACTGCGAAGTTTTTGATTGATTCCATTGAGGTAATAAAGATCTTCCGCTTGAGCCAGAATTGTATCTACATTAAAATTGTCTTTTCTGAGAGATTGAAGAATGATAATATCCTGTTCATCCAATTCCAGCATATTCAATTCATAAAAGGGCTCTGCGTCCATAATATTTGGCTGTTTTGAGTCAGAAAAGAATTTATAAGTTATACCATCGGTAATGATTCCAACCTTAATTTCTGGGGTTGAGTTAAAGTATTTTGCGAGTTGGGCGTCATAATTCGCCAAATTACCGCCAACGGCTTTTGCTTCAATAAAACAAGCCGGTTTACTATTGATAAACAGAGCGTAATCCACTTTTTCTTTGTTTGCTGAAAAACCAGCTTTGTATTCAGGTATTACTTCAGAAGGATTCCAAACGTTATAGCCCAACATATTCAAGAAGGGAAGGATTAACGCCTGTTTTGTCGCTTCTTCGTTCCCTTGGCATAGTGGTTTGCGTTCATTGATCTCTTCACATAGTTTTGTCAGCTCTTCAGTAAAACCCATGAATACATCCTCAAAATTTTACCTGAACCTTACCATGTAGAAACTATCGACGCAATATCTGATTGTGAGTCTTTCCGTTGGCCAAGGCCCTGAATAGTGAAGGCAACAGGAACCCCGCCGCGTCACGATGACGAAAGGCGGGGTGACTCTTAGTGAGTGAAGCACATGGATGTGCGCAGCGAGCGGCCTGAACTTCAGGGCCTTGAGCCAACTGGAGCCACTTGCCCAATGAAACATAAAGCTGAGGTCTTGCAATCGGGAAACATCCTGGCAGATTTACGTCTGGCCTAACTCCCAAAAGCCCGCGTTCAATCCGCACTCAACTCCCCACATAAATTGATGCCCATCAGCTCACGGGTCTGCTCGGCGGAATAGCCCACCGTCAGCAGGTAATAGAGTTTGGCCAGGGCCGCTTCCGCGGTCATATCCCCACCACTGATCACCCCAACCTCAGCCAAAGCGCGACCCGTGGCATAGCTGGCGATCTCCACCCCACCTTTGAGACATTGGGTCACATCCACAATCACCACCCCCCGCTCAGTGGCTTCAGCCAGCACCTTGAGAAAATCCGGATCTTTGGCTGGGCCATTGCCCAAACCATAGGCTTCCAACACAAGGCCCTGCAAAGGCGGCTGCAGCATATTGGCCAGCACCTGAGCAGATATACCTGGAAAGAGGCG
>JBIKWL010000159.1:0-11770 GCA_044356335.1 Candidatus Sericytochromatia bacterium | reverse complement strand
CGCGGTTTGCTGGATACCGAAGAGATCACCCATTTGACCCCGGCCTTGGTGCGGGATATTTTGCCCCTTGGCGGCACCCTGATTGGCACCACCAATAAAGGCAATCCCTTTGAAATGCCTGTGACCAACGCTGCCGGTGAGATTGAAGTGCGGGATATCAGCGATCGGATTGTCAGCAATTTTAAAGCCCTGAATTTGAATGCCCTGATTTGTGTCGGGGGCGATGGCAGTTTGGGCATTGCTTATCAACTTCATCAGAAGGGCATTCCCGTGATTGGGGTGCCCAAAACCATCGACAACGACCTCTCTTCAACGGTTGTCACCTTTGGCTTTGATACAGCGGTCACAACGGCCACTGAAGCCTTGGATAAATTGCACACCACCGCCAAAGCCCATGGCCGAATCATGGTGGTCGAAGTGATGGGGCGGTATGCCGGTTGGATTGCCCTCAATGCGGGGATCAGTGGTGCTGCTGACGTGATTTTGATTCCCGAAATCCCCTACGATATCGACATCGTCTGCCGCCGCCTGATGGAAGGCAAGCTGCAGAAAAAAGACTATGGCATTGTGGTGGTCGCCGAAGGAGCCACGCCCAAAGGCGGCGGACTCAGTGTCAAAGGGGGGGCCGTGGATGGCCGCCAGGAAGTATTACTCGGTGGCTTGGGCGAACATGTGGCTCAGCAAATCAAAGAGCGCACAGGCAACGACACCCGTTTTGTGGTGCTCGGCCATTTGCAGCGGGGGGGCTCACCCACGACCTTTGACCGTTTGGTGGCGACGCGCTTTGGCGCTGCTGCAGTGCGGGCGGTTGAAGAGGAAAAATTTGGCCATATGGTCGCTTTGGATCCCCCTACCGTCAAATATGTGCATCTCGAAGACGCCCTCTCGCGCATGAAACAGGTGCCCCTGGACTCAGACACCATCCTTTCCGCCCGAGATATTGGCATTTGCCTCGGCGACGAATAGGCTTCGTCAGTCACTAAAACTGAATGCGGAAGCAACTGCCTTGCAGAGGCTCGCTTTGCAGTGAGAGTGTATAGCCCAATAATTGGCAGAATGAACAGGTAATAGCCAACCCCAACCCCGTTCCTTCATAATTGCGCGAAAAGGATTCACTCACCTGGGTGAAGGGTTCAAAAATCAGTTTTTGGTCCTCACTACTGATGCCAATGCCTGTGTCTTCAATTTCAATGAAATCGAGATTTCCTTCTGGATCAGTATGAACACGGAGAGAGACATGGCCTTCGTTTGTAAATTTGATCGCATTACTCAGGAGATTGAGAAGAATTTGCTTGAATTTAAGTAAATCTGTCATGAGAGGACGGATGTTTTCTTGCAAGGAGCAATTCATCCGGATGCCTTTTTTATGGCACTGTGGTTCTAATTGCTGTAGCAATTCCGGTAGCAAATGTTTGATATCCACAGGTTCAAGATAGATATCCATTTTTCCAGCTTCAATTTTGGAAATATCTAAAATTTGATTTATCAGTTCCAAAAGATGCAAACTATTGGCTTGAATACGCTCTATAAAAAGGTTTTGTTGCTCTGAAAAAGAGCCAGGACGGCTGTTAAGTAAAATCTTGCTGAACCCGATCATGGAATTTAAAGGGGTTCGAAGTTCATGGCTCATATTTGCAAGAAACATGCTTTTAGCCTGACTGGCTTTTTCTGCTTGTTCCTTGGCGTTATCAAGTGCTTTTAGGGTTTTGTTCTGGGTCATTTCGTGGCCCAGCCACCGGGAAAAGAGGCTGAGCAAGTGAAGATCGTGTTCTGAAAACTTGGTCTGTTGTGAGTGGTGGCCAAAGATGAGTATCCCGGAATATGCTTGCCCGATCAGGAGAGGGGCACTGATGCAGGTCTGAATACCAAAACAATTTTTCCAACTCTGACTGATTTCTGAGGTTTCTTCACCAGAAAGACAAATCGGTTTGGCCTGCGCCAAAACGCTCTGGCAGATACATTCGTCAGAATGTAAGGTGTGGCCTGGGGTGAGTGATATCTGAGCAGGAATTCCTTCACTGTAGACAATTTGGCATCCGTCTACATGAACATGATTGACACAGGCCCATTCCATGCCAAAGCATTTCATTCCCAATTGCAGCAGGGCAGAGATCCGCTGTTCTGAATCTTGGCTTTTTTCAGTCGCAATTTCCTGTAAGGATTGCAAAATTTGGGTTTGACGTTCCAATTCCAATTGGACTTGTTTACGTTCGGTGATATTCTGGATTAGACAGGTAACCTGTTGCTCTGAGTCATTCAAGGGGTTAAAGTTGGCTGAATACCAATTCTGGTCAAAGGAGGACTGATACTCAATATAGTGGCGTTGACGTTGTTGTGCCGTTTTTTGCAGCAAAGGCATAAACAAATCAGCAAAATCTGAGGGAAAAATATCCACCATCAAAGTCCCCAAAAATTGCTGACGGGGAAGAAAGAGCTGATTTTCGTCGCGCACCCAGCAATCCAGAAATCGGCCTTCTGTATCCAAAAGAAAAACAATATCTTCTAACGAACCCAAAACAGCTTCTAATTGGCGGCGATTTTCTTGTAGTTCTTTTTCTTTTTGTTTTAAATCTGTGAGATCAACATGGGTTCCTACCATACGGACGGCCTGTTTTTTTTCATCATGCCGCAAAACCATGCCCCGTGAAAGAATGGGAACCCAATAGCCCTCTTTATGGCGCATCTCAAATTCAATATCCAGATAGTCTTGGGTGCCTGTAAAAATTTGTTCAAGCTCTGCCTGGGTCCGAATTTTATCTTCCGGTTTGATCAGATTGGCCCAGGTATCTAGGGTATCTGGTAATTCCCCTATTTGATAACCCAACATACTCAACCAGCGGGGTGAATAATAGACGTGATTGGTTGTTAAATCCCAGTCCCAGATACCATCTTGTGTGGCTGTCAAAGCCAGATTCAAACGCTCTTCACTGGCTTTAATGCGATCTTCCATAACTTTGCTATCGGTAATATCCCGAACAACGCCATAAAGTTGCCGAGGCTGGCCTTGAAAAAACTCAATTTCTCCTCGGCAGTGCAGATGACGGATTTCTCCTGAACTATGAATAATCCGGTGTTTGATTTCAAAATTTTCGGTTTGAAAGGCTTTTTCTATTTCTGTTTGAACTTCTTTTTGGTCTTCAGGATGCACTCTTTGCATATAGGTGGTGTAATCAATGGCTTCATCAGGATGTATACCAAAAATACGATAAGTCTGAGGAGACCATTGTACTGCCTGAGTTTGAATATGCCAGGACCATGTTCCCAATTGAGTGAAGTTTTGTGCCAGGTCCAACAATTGGTGGAGAGATGTCTTTTGTTCTGGGGGCAGATGGCTCATGTTTGAAGCAGACTCTCAATCAGATCAATCAAAGGTTGTGTGTCCAAAATGGGTTTGGCTAAATAGCCATTAAAGCCCTGTGCCAAAAAACGCTCGCGATCACCGGACATGGCGTGGGCCGTTAATGCAATAACAGGTATTTTTTTGCTTTCAGGCTGAGAGCGGAGCCTTTGTAGAACTTCAGTGCCATCCATACCCGGCAAGGAGATATCTAGCAAGATTAAATCAGGTGTCGCTTGTGGCAGGGATGCAAGCGCTTCTGGACCAGTTGTATATTCTTTTAATGTGTAAAGATGGCCAATCATGGCATTTAAAATTAAACGATTGTCAAAATTATCTTCAATAACAGCTATTTTTTTCATTAATTTTTATTTTATTTTGTTTTTCTTTTAAAATAAGGCTGGATTGGTCGTAGGTTTTTTTCCAGGGCAGGATTCGCTCCTGAAGTTCTGAAAATGCTTCTTTTCGAGCCAAAATTTCCAGCTCTTCTGTTTGTTTACGTAAATTGCGTGCACCGAGATACGAGGCCTGGGTTTTTAAGGTATGGCAGGCGAATTGAACCCCTTTAAGGTCTTTGTTTTCCATTGCTTTTAGCGTTTCTTCGACCAGAAGGGGACTGCGCGTGAAAAAAGAATCCATTAATTGCAGTAGCAATTCTGTTCCGCCAACCTCCAATAAATGTGTAAAAGCCGATTCATCCAGACTTATTTCGGGAGAGGGTTTCTTTGTCATACACATTTTCTCATCGGGATTTTTTGTTTCAGGCATTTTGAGTTTGTCTATGATCATAACATTTCCAAATGAATTTCGTGTACCTAATTAATTTGACATGGAACTGTTTGCTATGCTAACTTTTCTCTGAGACGTCAATCATGAATACCTACCACCTCCAACAGCGTTGTGCCTCCAATTTGCAGGCACTTTTGCCCTGGTTGCGCTATTATTTGCGCGGGCTGCTCAATGCTGCCCCCGCAGGCACCTTAAATATCAACGAAATTCGGATTTTGGCGCGGGTTTTCCGTTTTCCGGGCCTTTCGCTGCAGTGCCTGGCGGACGATCTTGGCATTCACAAAGCCACGGCTTCGATTCGCGTGGAGCAATTGGTCGAACAGGGCCTTTTGGAACGCCGTGTTAACCCACATTCCCGCCGCGAAATCCAATTGGCCATCAGCCCGCAGGGTCTGAGCGCATACAAACAGGCCAAAGACTATTTAAAAACCCATCTCGTGGCTCAAATGAGCCAATTTTCCGAAGACGAACTCCAATCCCTGGAAAAGGGCCTGGGCCTACTGGCCCGCATGGTCTCTCAGGCCCATCCCGAACTGGGCAATAAATTAGCCGAAACCGAAATATAGGATGCCTATGAAGCTCAAAGAACTGCTGCTGCGCCGAAGAACCCTGATGATTGCCTTGCTCCTGATCCTGGTGGGCGCGCTGGCGGTGTGGGGACCTTTGAGTAAACCGGGTATTTCTGCCGGAGACAAAGGCGGAGATCCCAAAAAAGAAAAAGTCAGACCTGTGACGGTGAGCCTGGCTCCTGTTCAATTGGCAGATATCCCCCTGATTCAGCAGGCGATTGGCAATGTTGAGGCCTTGGAAAATGTCTCGATTCAGCCCCAAATCAGTGGGCAAATCACAAAAATCCATTTCAGTCAGGGCGCCTTTGTGCACAAAGGCCAATTGTTGTTTGAACTCGACTCCCGCCTCCAAGCCGCCAATTTAGCCCAATTGGAGGCCCTGCTGTCGCGCAGCCAGGCCCTGGTGCGTCAGGCCAAAGCCAATCTGACCAAGGCTTCAACCCTGACGGCTGTGGCCGAAGCCAATCTCAAACGCGATTTGGCCCAAAAAGAATTTGTGGCTTTGGAATTGGCCCGCAACAAACAATTATTGGACAAAGACTATCTGGCTTTGCAGCAATACCAAATCCAGCAAAATAGCTTGCAGGCTGCTGAAGCCACACTGGTGGCAGATCGGGCCGCGCTGGTCAATGCCAAGGCTCAGGTCCAGGCCGAACACGCAGCCTTGCAAACGGCCATGGCTTCGGTCAATGCCGATCTGGCCAGTTTGGCCTCAGCCCGGGTGCAATTGGGTTTTAGCAAAATATACGCACCACTTTCAGGTAAAACGGGCCCGATTCTGATCAATGCAGGCAATAATGTGCTGGCCAACAGCAGTGTTCTGGTGAATATTAAACGTCTCTCGCCGATTCTGGTCAGTTTTGCTGTACCCGAAAAAGAATTGGGGGCTTTTCAAGCTGCTTTGCGTTCGCAGGGCGTGCCTGTGACGGCTGAGGTCAAGGTGAATGGCGAAAAACCCCTTCAAGAAGAGGGGCGGCTGAGCTTTGTCGACAATCAGGTCAACAAAGCCACGGGCATGGTCACGCTCAAAGCCACCTTTGACAATCGCGATGGCCGCCTCTGGCCGGGTCTGTTTGTGCCTGTGAGTGCCCGTCTGGGGGTGCAAAACCAGGTTTTAACGGTGCCCGCAGCTGCCCTGCAAAAAGGCCCCAATGGGGATTTTGTCTATCTCTTCGCTCAGGACAAAGCCCGCATGCAAGAAGTTAAGGTGGCGCGGATTTCGCTCGGTACAGCGGTGATCAGCCAGGGTTTAAAACCGGGTCAAAAAGTGATTGTAACCGGTTTACAGGCGCTCTCTCCCGATGCGCCGGTTAAACTTGCAGGCCAAAAACCCAAGCAAAACGCAGGTCAAAAGCAGTGAACCCGATCGCGTTTTTTATTCGCCGCCCGATTGCCACCACCTTGATGATGCTCGGTTTGCTGCTCTTTGGCTTGGTGGGTTATCGCCAATTGCCCGTCAGCGATTTGCCCAATGTCGAGTTTCCCACGATCACGGTCAGCGCCAATTTGCCGGGCGCCAATCCGGGCACCATGGCCTCGTCTGTGGCCACACCTCTGGAGGCCGAGTTTTCGAGCATTGCCGGGCTTGATTCGATGACCTCTTCGTCTTCGCTGGGTTCGGTCCAGATCAGTTTGCAGTTTAATCTCTCCCGCAGCATCGATGCCGCCGCCCAGGATGTGCAAGCTGCGATTGCCACCGCGATGCGCAAATTGCCGCAGAATATACCCGCTCCACCGACTCTGCGCAAGGTCAATCCAGGTGATCAGCCTGTGTTTTTCTTAACGGTCTCCTCCAAGACTCTGCCGCTCTACCAAGTCAATGAATTTGCCGACAAAATGATTGCGCAGCGCGTCTCCATGGTCAATGGCGTGGCCCAGGTCAATCTCTTTGGCTCACAGAAATACGCTGTGCGGATTCAACTCGACCCCCTCTTGCTCACGGCCCGCAATTTGGGCATCGACGAAGTGGCCGCCGCTGTGCGCCAGGGCAATTCCAATCTGCCGATGGGTACGGTTTTTGCCGACGAAAAAAACTACACAATTAAATCGAATAATTTTCTGATGAATGCCGAGGCCTTTAGCAAATTGGTGGTGGCCTACCGCGAAGGGGCCCCGGTTTACCTGGGGGAGTTGGCCCAGGTGATCGACAGCGTGGAAAATACCCGCCAGGCCAGTTGGTTTAATGGCCAGCGGGCGATTGTGCTCGCGATCCAGAAACAGCCGGGCACCAATACCATTCGCCTGATCGACAATATCAAAGCGATGTTGCCCCAGATTCAAAAAGACCTGCCCCCAGCGGTGGCGGTAGGGGTACTTTTTGACCGCTCAAAATCGATTCGCCATTCGGTTGACGATGTGCAATTCACCCTGCTGCTGACCATTGGCTTGGTGGTAGGGGTGATCTACCTGTTTTTGGGCAACTTTTCGGCCACCTGGATTGCCTCTCTGGCTTTGCCAATGGCGATTGTGGGCACCTTTGCTGCGATGGCGCTCTTGGGTTTTAGCCTCAACAATCTCTCGCTAATGGCCCTAACGCTCTGCGTGGGTTTTGTCGTGGATGATGCAATTGTGGTGCTTGAAAATATCATGCGCTACCTCGAAAAGGGCATGTCGCCTTTTGAAGCAGCCCTCAAAGGCACCCAGGAAATTGGTTTTACGATTCTTTCGATGACCCTTTCGCTGACGGCTGTGTTTATTCCCATTCTGTTTATGGGCGGGCTGCTCGGGCGGCTGTTTAATGAATTTGCGGTTACTATGGCCGTGGCCATTCTTGTTTCGGGGGTGATCTCGCTCAGCCTCACGCCGATGCTCTGCAGCCGCTACCTCAAATTGAACCAGGGCAAACCAAACCCTGTGATTGCCCTGGCTGAGTGGGGCTTTAAGCTGATGAATGAAGGCTATCGCCTGAGCTTGGCGCTGTGTATGCGCCTGAAGCCCTTGGTGCTCTTGGTCTTTTTGGGCCTGACGGCTTTGACCGTCTGGCTCTTTGACAAAACCCCCAAAGGCTTTATGCCCACCGATGATACCGGCCAGATTTCGGGCATCTATGAGGCTGTGCAAGGGGCTCCGTTTAAAGACATGGTGGCTTTTCAGACCAAAGCTGTGGCCACTGTGCGCAAAAATCCCAATGTTGCAGCTGTTATGTCGAGTATCGATGGTAGCAATTCCGGGCGCCTGTTTATTGTGCTCAAACCCGCTGGCCAGCGCAAACATGTCGAAGACGTGGTCAAAGAATTGCGGCCCAAATTGGGGGGGATTGCGGGGATTCAGGCCTTTATGCAGATTCCCCAGAGCATTCGTCTCACTGGGGGGCGTCCGAGCAAAGCCGCTTACCAGCTGACACTGCTCAGCCCGGATACCGATGCCCTCTACAAAGGCACAGCAGCGTTGGAAAAGGCCCTGCAAGAAATCCCCGGTCTGCTGGATGTGAGCAGCGATGTGCAACTCAAAAACCCCCAGATGATGATGACGGTGGACCGCGACAAGGCTTCGGCTCTGGGTTTGACCCAAGAACAGGTTGAAAGCGCCTTGAGCAGCGCTTTTGGCACCCGCCAGATCTCAACCATTTACGCGCCTACCAACGATTACCAGGTGATTATGGAGCTGAGCCCGGACTACCAACACAATCTGAACGCCCTCGATCAGATCTTTGTGCGCTCAGCCAGTCGCGAGCTGGTGCCCCTGAGTACGGTCACCCAATTGGAGCGGACGGTGGGGCCATTAACCGTCAACCATTTGGGGCCTTTCCCTGCGACCAGTATTTCGTTTAATTTGCCGCCCGAGGTGGCCCTGGGGGACGTCGTCAATAAAATTCAAGCGATGGCCAACACAACCCTGCCGAGCAATGTGCGCACGCAATTTCAGGGCACAGCCCAGATTTTCCAAGATTCACTCCAGGGGCTGGGCTGGTTGCTTTTGCTGGCGGTGCTGGTGATTTATCTGGTGCTGGGGATTTTGTATGAGAGTTTTATTCATCCGATCACAATTCTTTCGGGGCTCCCGCCTGCGGGTTTGGGCGCTTTGGGTGCGCTGATGCTCTTTGACCAAGAACTCAATATCTACGGGTTTTTGGGCCTGATTCTGCTGATCGGGATTGTTAAAAAGAACGCCATCATGATGATCGACTTTGCCTTAGATCTGCAGCGCAACCAGGATATCTCCGCCCAAGATGCGATTTATGAGGCCTGTTTGGTGCGCTTTCGCCCAATTATGATGACCACCTTTGCGGCCCTGATGGGCACTCTGCCGATAGCCTGGGCCGAAGGGCCGCGCCGCTCACTGGGTTTGGCCGTCTTGGGAGGACTGGTGGTCTCCCAATTGCTCACGCTGTATATCACGCCCGTGCTCTATGTCTATTTTGACCGCTTGAGCGGGCGCAAGTTGGGAGCGCAGAAGACTGAATTAGAGCCTGTGTTGGGGGATGTTGGGCTTTAATCTTGATACAAAAACAAACAAAAGCAGGGCCCTTGAACCCTGCTCTGTGAATGGTTTGAGAACCCTATTTATTCCGCTTCGGTTTAAACACGTGGGTGCTCTGCCCAAAGTACATCTCAGCAGCTTCCATAAAGGTTTCTGAGAGGGTCGGGTGGGCGTGAATCGTGAGTTTGACGTCGGTCACCAGGGCCGCCATTTCGACTGCCAGGGTGGCTTCGGCGATCAGCTCGCCAGCCCCTTTGCCGACAATGCCCACGCCGAGGATGCGCTCGGTTTCGGGGTCGACAATCAGCTTGGTTAGGCCTTCGGTGCGATCGAGGGTCAAAGCCCGGCCTGAAGCGGCCCAGGGGTATTTGACAACTTCGACTTTGCGGCCTTGGGCCTGGGCTTCGCGCTCAGTTAAACCACACCAGGCGACTTCGGGGTCGGTAAAGACCACAGCTGGGATGGCGTAGGGCTCAAATGAAACCTTGTGCCCGGCAATCGCTTCGATTGCCACGCGGCCTTCGTGAGAGGCCTTGTGGGCCAACATGGGCTGTCCGGCCACGTCGCCAATCGCGTAGATCGAGGGCTCCACGGTTTGCCGCTGTAAATTGACGGGAATAAAGCCCTGTTTGTCGAGTTCAATTTTTGTGTTTTCGAGGCCAATGCCACGCCCATTGGGGCGGCGACCGACCGAGACCAGTACCCGGTCGAAGGTCTGCTCAAAGGCTTTGCCGTCGGGGCCTTCAAAGCTGACCAGCAGCTCTTCGCCCTGTTCTTTGGCGCCTGTGACTTTGGTCTTGAGCAAAATGGCTTCGAGTTTTTTCTCGATGCGCTTTTGCAAGGGTTTGACCAGATCGGCGTCGGCCCCCGCCAAGAGCGAGTCGAGCATTTCAACCACAGTCACTTTGGAGCCCAAAGCGGCGTAAACGGTTGCCATTTCCAAGCCAATATACCCGCCGCCCAGCACCAGCAAACGCGCAGGGACATCGGGCAATTCCAGGGCAGCGGTGGAGTCCATCACACGTGGGGACTTGGGCAAAAAGGGCAATACAATTGGGCTTGAACCCGTGGCCACAACCAGATGTTCAAAGTGCAGGGTTTGCGGGCCTTCGGCGGTTTCGACTTGCAGGTGGTGGGCATCTTGGATGGTGCCGGTGCCCTGGATAAACTTGACCTTGCGGGCTTTGGCCAATTGGCCCAGACCGCCGGTCAGGCCTTTGACGACTTTGGTGTCTTTCCAGGCCCGCAGCTTGTCGATGTCGATTTTGGGCGGGGCAAATTCAATTCCCCACTCAGCGGCGTGTTGGCTCTCGTTGATCAGCTCCGCTGCGTGCAAAAAAGCCTTGGAGGGAATACAGCCTTCGTAGAGACAGACCCCACCGGGATTGACCCGTTTTTCGACCAGGGCCACTTTGAGACCCAGATCTGCGGCCAGAAATGCGGCGGCGTAGCCACCGGGGCCACCCCCTAAGACAATCACTTGATACGATTCTTGACTCATATTTACAGATCTCCTTCCATCAGCAGCATCAGCGGGGTTTCGAGGGCTTCGGCGACAAAACGCAGGAAGCGCGCGGCGTCGGCACCGTCAATTAAACGGTGGTCATACGAGAGTGAGAGCGGCATGATTTGGCGCGGCACAAATTGACCCTCGCGCCAGACGGGCATGGTTTGGGCCCGGCCCACGCCCAGAATGGCGACTTCGGGCCAGTTCACAATCGGGGTGAAATACGTGGTGCCCAGGCCGCCCAGATTGGAAATACTGAAGCCGCCCCCTTGCAGGTCTTCCATTCCCAATTTGCGGTCACGGGCCTTTTTGGCCACTTCTCCCAATTCAACCGAAAGACTGGTCACACCTTTGCTGTCGACATTGCGCAGCACGGGCACGAGCAGACCCCGGGGGGTATCTACTGCCACGCCGATATGGATGTAGTCTTTGTAGATCACCTGCTCGTTTTTAAGATCGAGGCTGGCGTTAAATTTGGGAAAGCGTTTGAGGCCCAGGGCGCAGATCTTGAGCAGAATGGCGGTGACGGTCAGTTTGCCACCTGCGGCTTCGACCTGTTTGGCACGGGCCTTGCGGAAGACCTCCACCTCTGTGATATCCGCCTGGTCAAACTGGGTCACATGCGGGATTTGGCTCCAGGCGCGGTGCATTTGTGCAGCCGTTGCCCGGCGCACGGGGCTGAGTTTCTCGCTGTGAATTGCGCCCCACTGGCTAAAATCTGGCAGATCCGGGGTGGCCATGGTGATTGTTTGGCCCCCTGAAACCGCGGCTGGACCGGCTTGTAAGGTGCCTTTGACCCAGGCTTTGACATCTTCTTTGGAGATGCGGCCGCGCAGGCCGGTACCCTTAACTTTGCGCAGATCCACACCCAATTCGCGGGCAAAGAGCCGCACTGAGGGCGCTGCGGGCAGGGCGCTACCGGGCAGGGGCTCCAAGACATCGGGGGAACTCCCTGCTACTCCGCTCAGGGAACTGGGTGGTGGGCTGGCTGGGGCAGCCGGAGGGGGTGTGACAGGTAAGGCAGCAGGTAAGGCCGTCGCAGGTTTGCTAGCACCGGCGCTAGCAGATTTGCTGCTACCTGTGCTGGCTTCCAAAACCAGCACCAAATCTCCTTCTTGGACTTTGTCTCCCATTTTGACTGCCAGCGAA
>JBIKWL010000158.1:0-11798 GCA_044356335.1 Candidatus Sericytochromatia bacterium | reverse complement strand
GTCAACGGCAGGAGCCTGTACAACCGGAGCGGGTGCCGCAGGTGTGTCAACGGCGGGTGCTTGCACAACCGGAGCCGGTGTTGGGTATGTTGAAGTTTGGCTATCCGAATCAGTTTGGTCTTCAGCATTGGCGTCTGTAAAATCGGGTTCGCTGGAGAAAGCACCGGGAGCGACGGGTGCCTGAACGGCTTCGGTCGGTTGTTCGGTTATTTCAGTACCCAGATTTTCTGAATTTAAGAATCCCGCATTTTCGCTCTCTGTCGCAACGGCTTTACGGGGGGAGCGCAGGGCGACAAAGAAGAGCAATTGGTAATTAAATGTGACTTGAAGTTTGAGGGGCAAGGCACTTGCAAAACCCAATAATTCAGGTGTTTGAGCTGGTTCAGCGGCAGAAATGGTTTGGGTTTCTTTGCCTTGATTGGCTGATTGATTGCCAAAACCAAGGGGGGCTGCCTGTGCCGGTGCTTGGGGAGCGGCTTGGCCAAAACCAACTGGTTGCATTTGCCGAGACAGGGCTTCAAAGGCAAGGCTGGCCCAGAAAAGTGCAACTTGATCGGGAGATCCTTCTGGTGCGAGCGGTTCGCGGGGCTCTGCTTTCAAGGGGCTTTGGAGACTTGGAGACTCGATTAAAAGCAAACCAGTCACCTCTACTTTGAGTACCTGAGAAAGAGGTTGCTTTTGAGCTGCCTGAGAAACAGAGGTGTCTTTGTCTGGCGTTTTATCTGCGTCTGCTTTGAAGGGTTTGAGCGCAGGCTGGGTAAGGATGGGCTGGAAAACAGGATGGGCACTTTGAACAGGGGTCCGAACAGGAATATGCAGAGGTTGTACAAGCGGTTTTACTGGCGCAGGTTGGCGCTGTGGGGTGCTGCTTCGCTGTTGCTCCAACCAAAAATGAAACGAAGAAGGCGCCGCTGGTCGTGCTGCAGGCGACTGAACTTCCACGGGCAAAGGCTGTTGGGAGACAAAAACCGTTAAATGCTCCATACTCATATATATATCCTTCAATCCTGTCTTACTAAACTCTGCTTAGTGTTTCTTTTTCTTTGCTTTTAGAGCTTCTAAGAGCAAGCGCTTTTCCGTCACCTCAAGGCGGCGCTCTTCCTCTTCGGCAGTGAGGGCTTTTTTGCTGAGATTTTTACGGAAAATGGTCCCGGCCATTTCATCGAGCTGTTTGGCCTCGAATTTGCCCATTTCCACTTTCCATTCCTCATGCTTTTTCTCTTTGTGCTTTTCCATGATTTTTTTTTCTTTGGAAGCAACCACCAGTTTCTTACGAATCAACTCGACGTTTTCATTCATCTTAGAAACAATTCGGTTTTGCGACTCCAGCTTTTTAGCCAGGTTTTCTAGAAAGGTATTGGTTTGCTGTACTTCGGCGACTTCACCTTTGGAGAGATAGCTCTCCAGGCTTTTTTGCGCTTTGGTACGCTTTTCTGACAGGGCATTTAACATCGCAACTTCTGTATCGCGGTCTCGGATTGCCAATGCCAACTCAGCCTGGAGTTTTTCCACTTTTTTGGTGCGGAAATCCAGAACTTTTTCGAGCCGATACTGAAATTTTTTGCCTGCCATAATAAATGAGCTTTTATTCAAATCCTAGAATTTTACTTGTCTGCAGGGGATTTACTTGGGGTTTGCTTTTGATTCTCTTTTTAAGACTGATGAAAAAAGCGGCCCTAAAATCCGAGGTAACTGTTGATGAATATAGCATGTTGGCAGTGGTGAAATCTATAGATAAACAGGATCACTTAATGGTTCTTTAATAATAAAAAAATATAAATCGGCTTATTTAATAATTTTTTAATTTTACAAAGCCGGGTACAATCGCATATACTAAAATCTAATACCTTACATCTCGAGAAAGGTTTAAGTGTCTCAATTTATGGATTTTGCTATCAAATCGCTGCTTCCTCAAGCCAAAGGGAGTGCCAGTTCTACGAACGTTGTAGATCAGGACCCTGCCAAAATGGCCGAAGAATTTGCCAAGATGCTGGTAGCCCAGATACAGAACCAGGATCCTTCCAATCCCATGGATGCCTCTGAAATTATTTCGCAAAACGCGCAATTCACGGCATCACTGGCGACGGTTCGTCTGGCAAACCAGATGGCTCACTATAATCAGATTGCCTCTTCCGTTGCTGTCATGGGCAGGCCAGTTGAGTATATTGATCCAAATGATCCGACTCAAACCCCTGAAACGGGGATTATAACGGGGGCTGATTACACCACAACGCCTCCGGGTCTGATTATCAATGGCAAATTGATTCCCATGGATAATATCATCCGTGTGGATGCGCCCTCTGCTCCTGACTCTGCGACGGCCACAAGCCAGCTGCAGCAAACAACTCAACTTAAACAACTTCAGCTTGTTGGTAAAACTGTTGAGTACTTTGACCAAGGTTCCAACAGCAATGTGGTTGGTGTGGTTGATGAGGCTGATCTTCAGTCTACTCAGGGTTTCCTGACCATCAATGCAACTTCCGTACCGCTTGCAAATATTATTCGTGTCATTAACTAAAACAAAGTATAAATTTTGGAGGATAACTAGATAAATGGGTGACGTAAGAATTTCGGCCAAATCGTCTCTGATTGCGCTGAACCGTGCAATCGAGGTTATTTCAGGTAACCTCACTGGTGCCAGTATCTACGGTTACAAAGGGGTTCGCCTCTCTTTCGCAGATACACTGGTTAACGTACTGAGATCCGGTACTGGTTCTACTGGTGGTTCAGGCGGTTTGAACCCGATTCAGGTAGGTACCGGTGGTATCAGCGTTGGCGCCACAACTACCGACTTTTCTCAGGGTTCTATCGTACAGACCAAAAACGCAGGTGACATCGCGTTGCAAGGTAACGCCTTCTTCTCTGCGGTTGACGCAGGTGGTCGTATTACCTACACCCGTAACGGTGAGTTCCACTTTGATGACCAGGGCAACCTGACCACCAATGACGGTCTTTTCGTTCTCGGCGTAATGGATGACCTTCGTGAAGTAACACAAAATGGCCGTCTGGTTGACTATGACGCCACGATCAACTTTGCAGAAGCCACTGACCCGATCGGTGACGCTTTTGCCAACAACCGCAAAGGGATCACCATGGTCTTCAGCGGCATGGGCAATATTCCCATGATCGACATCAACCAACGCACCATTCGCAGTACAAGTACGCTTAACAGCAATCTCGGCGTTCTGTCCTTTACCTTGGGTAGAAATGAAAGTATTGCTTCGATTGCCAATGGCACCTCTGATGCACAAGTAACTCTTTACTCCTTCTTGGACTTGGACCGTGTTGACGGTTTGCAGGATCGTATTATTCCTCAGACCTTTATCTCTCCTGGTGCAATCGGTTCTCTGTCTCTGTCCGGTGGTAATACAGTTGCCTTTACCAACGCAACCGGGATCGTTCTGGGAACCATTATTGGTCCTACTTCAGTCGCGAACTCCACCGGTGAATACCCGGTTACTCTGCGCTTGACCAGTACCAATAACAGTTTCGCCAATACCTCTCTGGATAACGCCAAGTTGATCGCTCAGGCTATCAATGACTTGGCTGACCGTACTGGTATCGGTGCTTCTATTATCATCAACCAGAACAAATTGGACCAAGCAGCGATCGTTCTGACTCACGTTCAGCGCGCTCTGTCCACCACCATTACCCGTCTGACCACCAAGGTTGAACAACCACCCGGTCAGACCAACACCAACCTCTTCTTGAGCTTGGCAAACACAGGTTCTGGTGTTCTTGAGAACGTTAAAGATAGCCGTGGAAACCTCTTCCACCGCGTTAACCTCAAGAGCTTGATTGGCCGTAGCCCCCGCTTCGTACCTCAGTCTGGTGACCGTTTCCAGTTTGACAGTACCGGTCAGTTGATCAACACCTCTCGCGGTCAGGACGAAAACTCCGCACCGCCGTTTGCTACCGGTGTTCACGTTGCAATCTCCAAGTTTGCAAACAACGACGGTCTGTTGAAACTCCGCGGTTCTTCTCAGTTCCAATACTCAGAAGCATCCGGTGACATCATCGTTGGTTACGCCGGTCAGAACAAAGGTAAAGTTATTGACACCAAGCGCGGTGTGGAAGGTACCGGTACTTCAATTGTAGGTACTGAAAACACCATCATCCCATCCGCTTTGGAAGCCTCTAACACCTCCATCACGGAAGCCTTGCCTGACTTGACCATCGCTCAGAAGTCTTTCACTTCTAACACGAAAGTGGTTAACGTTGGTAACTCAATCGTTGATGACTTGAACGGCTTGATCCGTTAATTTGAATTGATATTGAGAGCAGCGTGGGGATTCGTCCTCACGCTGTTTTCATTTGAAAAACCATGATTCAATCTATTCCTTTTTCAGAAATACCTCCTAATGCTTTTCCTGAGTCCTATCACGATGTGATTGCCCTCAGTTATCTGCAGCGTCAACCTGAGTTGGCTCAATCGCTGGCAGAGCCGGGGCAGACCTATGCGGTCTATCACCCCAATACGGGTTTTTGTCTTTCAACAGCAACAACCTCGCCACTTGAGCCCTGGGCCACTTGGCTTTATGAAAACCGCATTCCCCTCATCGCAGGGGAGTTAAATCTGCATTTTAAGCTTTTGCAAACCATCGGACAGGTGGTTCCTGAAACTGCGCCCACTCAGGTTTTGTGCCGCTATGAGGCCCAAGATTTTTGTTTTCAGTCTTCTCCCTTGCCGGTTTTGACACATGGATTGACCGTGCGCCAAGCGGATGTATCAGATCTGGATAAACTCTTTTATTTTTATAAACGCTCTGAAGGTATGGAAGCCCGTTCGGTTGAAAGTCTGAAGCAGACCATCAAACAGGACAAGCTCTTTTATATTCAAAAAATGGGCAAAATCATTTCAGCGGCTTTGACCCATTGTGAAACTGATCAGGCGGCCTTGATTGGTGGGGTATATACTCCACCTGCTTATCGTGGAAAAGGCTATGGAAAGGCCTGTGTTCATGGCCTTTTGGCTGCATTGAAGGCAGAAGGTAAAACCCCCTGTCTCTTTTATGAAAAACACAATGCACCCGCCAAAGCACTTTACACAGGTTTGGGGTTTGTTCCCCACGGTGAGTGGCTGATTGCTGAGTTGATCTACCAAGCCCAGAATTAGGCCCAAAATTAGGTCCAGAGCCCCAAGTTGTAAAGGCGAATCTGCCAGAGCAGTTTTAAAACGGCGTTCTCTGACTCTGTTTGATAGATTTTGTACAGTCTTCGTGCAGTGCTTTCCGCTTTTTTTCTTAACTCAGTCTGAGTGTTTGAATAAAAGTTCAGACCGACTTGGCCTTTTTTTAGCCAATCGGCCCATTGCCACTGCTCGGAGCCAGGCCAAGGCATGACCTCTGGCAATGCGTATAAACAAACTGGAATTCCTTGCCATAGAGCCCAACTGGTATAAAAAAGGCTTTCAGCTTGGGGATTCGTCACGAAACAGGACGTTTTTTTGAAAAGAGCGGCCCATTCTATTTGATTTAAATTTTCATCAATAATACTGACACTGCTCTTGTCAATTTGGTTTTCACAGAGCAGATAGAGGGCTCCCGAAGATTGGGGGGCGTAGAGCAGCAGTCCTACCCATGGATTTTGCCCATGGTCTCTTTCAAACTCCTTGAGTAGGTCCGTCTGTTCAGCTTCTGAAAGGGTTTCGGCCATCACCAAAAAGAGATATTCACAGCTGTTGAGCCATTCCTCCAAGTCTTGAGAAAGGGTGTGTACTGTCGCTGTTTCTTCTGCCGGGAATTGGATTGGCCACAGATCTACGCCGATCTGCTGCTCAGCGAGATCTGTTTGTGCGCTGAAACTGCGTTGGAAATACAAAGCTGATACGGTTTGAGAATCGTTACCGGATAGGGCTTGAGGACTGACTTGAATTTGCGCCTGTTCTGCACTTTGGACCCAGGTAAATGCGGCCGTCTGTTTTAATGGTCGCACCTCTTCAAGAGCCGGATCCCAATAGATCGCACAATTTTTGCGCAAGGTATTCAAGACCTCAAAGGTATGTGGAAAACCGCATTCAAGTATCTGTTTGATTTTTTCAAGTGCTTCGTGGCCTGTCTGAGCGATTTGGCTGAGACTGCGTTTGATATCTGCGAGTTTTGTTTCTGGGGTTTCGAGTAAATTGAGGAATTGGCAGAGGGCCAAAACCGGTTCTAATTCGCCAAAGACAGAGGCATAGCGTTGACTGCGTTGCTGAATTTCGCTGCGGTGTTTTAAAAACAGAGAGGGTGAAAAAAGGCTGCCAATCTGGCTGATTAAAAAGGGTTGTTGCTCCAGGCCTGCTTTAAAATAGTCCCAGGCCTCTTCTTCTTGATTGCTGAAGCGACAGATCCGGGCCAGGTTCAGGTATATTTTGGCATCAGCAAAATTGCTCAGGGCATTTTGATAGGCGGTTTGTGCTTTATCCAAGCTCCCGGCTTTTTCCAGCAATGATCCCAGGCGTTGCCAGATCTGGCACATCAAGAGTCGAATATAGCGAATTTGCAATTGCTGGGGCCGATCCTGTTCCTCAAAACTGGCCCGTTCCCATTCGATGGCCAAGACCTCTCGTCCCCGGCTGCGGAAAAAGGGCAGAATAAATTCCCGGTATTCCCAGAGTTCTTTTCCATCGCGGCCAGCCAGCAATTCCACGCAGCGTGAATAGTGTTGTAAGGCCGCGTAGGTCTTTTGTTCGCTTTCCAAACAGAGGGCCAAATGGTAGTGAAAAACCGGATTATGAGGTGCCAATTTGAGGGCTTGTTCAAAACAGCGTTTGACCAATTGCAGGGTTTGATCTTCTGGGGCGACAGCCCCTTGAGGAAATAGCAAGCAAGCCAAAGCGTTGAGTTGCCAGAGCAAAGCGGGTTCGTTGGGCTTGGTTTGCAATTGCTGGAGGGCTTGGGTAATCAGGTTTAAGGCACTGGGTTGGGCCTCTGGCTGACTGCAAAAAAATTGGCTCAGCCCTCTGAGCTTGTTTTGGGCTGTGTCTGTGTTTGCTCTGTTTAAGCGCTGTTTGCACTGTGCTTGGGCGATTTTTAGCCACTCAGGCAATTGCTTGAGCAAACGTGCAAATTGTTTTTCGTAGCTGAATGCTTGAATTTTGTGATAGCCAGCCTCTGCAATTCGCGCACGTTCGGATTCATTTTCGAGATAATAAGTGAGCAATTCAATTAAATTATCTGTTCTGTAATAGACACATTCTTCGCGATCTTTGAGGAAATAAGCAATTTCTTGATTCTCTGCTTCGATAAAAAGCAAAGCGCCACAGGCGGGAGCCTCATAACCCCGCATATTCATGACTTGGGCAATGGTATAGTTGAGCACAATTTTGCTTTGGTTGAGTACCCGTCGGTATTCTGCTCCCCAGACGCCCTGTCGCACCAGCACTTGGTAGCGGTTCGACAAGCTGAGGGCCTGATCCAATATGCGACTGCGGTGAGGGTGGATGGCTTCGTTGAGATTGCCAATAAAGGCAATATCGTAGATCCGGGTTTGTTCTGGCATGAGGTAAAGTTCTTGGGGATCAAAAGAAAACCCAGGCCAGTGAACGATCTGTTTGAGGCCCTGGGCTTCGAGGCGCTGTTTGAGGTGAATATCCGCCAAAACCAGATCAAAGACCTCTGCAAAATGGCGGGTGGTTAAATAGCCCAAATTCCAATCTCCTGGAATCAGGGCTGTGGGATAGGGGCAATTCTCAATGCCGGGTGGGATGCCCTGATAGAGTACATCCCACCAAATGATCAGATCCGGTTCCCAGCCTGTGGGCAAACGCTCCAGAATCTGGCTGAAGTTGTACAGGTTTTGCCAGGGGTAGACCAAATCATAAGCATAGTTTTGGGTATACACCGACTCAGGCATAAACAGCTTAATCTGAGGGTTCTGGTGATAGGCACCCAAAAAACGGGGATTAAACAGCGGGCCGATTAAGAGTTTATCTAGCAACGCTGTTTCCGCGGGAAAAGTGGCCAAGTCTGCTGTTTAGCCTGTTACCTGTTCGGTTTGAGCGGCTTGAATCAATTCCATAAATTGTTTGACCTCGGCCTGTTCTGGTGACAATGCCAAGGCTTTTTGCAATTGTTTTTCTGCATCGCTCAGGCGGCCTTGGCCGGAGTACGAGACCCCCAGGGCATAAGGCAGATACCAATTTTTGGGATCTTTTTCTTGGCCCTGTTGGAAAATGTTTTCGGCCTCAGCAAAGCGCTGGCTGGCCAAATAGAGATTGCCCAATTGCAACAAGGCCTCTGGCCGCTCAGGGTGAGTTTCATGCAGCTCCTGCAGCAATTTTTCTGCCGCATCGGGGTTTTCCTGTAATTGTGCGAGCAGGGCCACGTGAAGTTGGGCCTGATAATGACCAGGTTCTTGTGTCAGCACCTCTTTAAAGGCATTTGCAGCCCGTTCTAAGGCATCTACCTGCAGACAAAATTCGCCCAAAAGGAGCCAGTCCTCTGCTTGTTTGCAGGCTTGGCTGAGTTGCTCAAAATGGGAGTCGTCAAAATTTTCAAGCTGTTGATCAATCCATTCCAAAATGGTCTTTTGCAAAAGGGCCTTGAAGTTTTCAGGCTGCAGGTTCAAAATGCCCGAATAGGTTTTTAATGCCAATTCGCGCCGACCGCTCATTTCATAAATGCGGCCCAGATCAAAAGCACTTTCAATTGTCTTTTCGGGGCCATGAACACGGGTTTGCAGCATTAAGGCTTCAAAGGGTTTTTCCTGACGCAAGTAGAGATTGGAAAGGTTTTTTAAATCGTATTGGTTGACGTCTTTCTCTTGCATGAGACGTTTTTCCAAGTAGGCTTCCACCAGGGTTGTCTCGCCCAAGGCGCTGTAGACTTCTTGCAGCAATTTTTCTTTGTCCTGGCCAGGATAACCTTCCAGGGCCAGATTCAAAAACTCTTCGGTTTTGGCCTGATCTTGCTTGGCTGAATAGGCCATCGCCAGATTCAAATAGGTACCCCAGCCGCCAATTTTGCTGTTGCGTGCGGCATAAAAAACGTTCTGATCTTGTTCGCTATTGCTAAAGCGCAGGGCCTCTTCGAAACAGTGAATGGCTTTATCTGGATGGCGCAGCGACAATTCAAGGATGCCATAAAAATCCCAGAAGTCTGGGTATTTGCGCATCTCGGGTGATTTTTCGAGGGCCTCTTTGGCGGCTGCAATGCCCCCTTCAAGATCATGCATATAATAAAAGGTGCGCAAATAATCCACGTAGGCCACGGGAATATGGGCCGCTTCGTCGGGATTGGGGAAGGAGTCTATTGCGATTTTGAGCCATTTATTGGCTTCTTTGGCATCGGTGAGTGAGGAACCCAGATAAAACGCGTAGAAACTATAAAGATCCATATTGTTGATCTTTTCGGCATTTTCCAGCGCTTTGCGAATCAAAGGAATATTGCGTTCATTGATCTTCTTGGATTTTGCTTCCAAATTTTCGTAACCCAAATGCCAGAGGAACAGGGATTCTGGGGGAATCGTAATAATCCCTGTATTGGGGAAAATTTGCTCGTGAATCACGCCAAAGAAAGTGGTGTCGGGGGTTTTGCGGAAAAGACGGACCATATAATGGCCCAAAATGCTGCTGGCATCCCCTTCGCTCATATAGTTGCGAATGAAGACCTGGTAGCGAATGGCCCGATCGCTCGGAACCAAAAAGACGCGTAAATTTTCTTTGAGGCTGTCATCGAGGCGTTCATCGGCGTCCATTTGCAGGATCCAGTCGCCAGTGGCGTGTTTGAGGGATTCATTGCGGGCCGCTGAGAAATCATCGTTCCACTCGTAGAAAAAGACCTTGGCGCCGTATTCGCGGGCAATTTCAACCGTGCGATCGGTCGAACCTGTGTCTACCACAATCATTTCATCTACCACATCTTGAACGCTTTTTAAGGCATCCGCCAAGTATTTCTCTTCGTTGCGCACGATCATACACAGGCTGAGTTTTTGATCCGGGTTGATTTTAACGCGGGCACGCTCAGAGGCACGTTTGAGATCTTTGAGCAAATGTTGGTAATTTTTCACGGGAGAAGTATCCTTTGCAAAGGTTCGAATCAGGTCGGAAGTGTTCTACATTGTAACACAGGCAGGCAGCGGCCTGAGCCCAATCCGTGTGGGGAAATGGATTCTCTGGGCTATAATAATCCTAATCGGGTTAAGAGGTGTTTTATGCTGGCTCAGACTCCCTATCATCTGGATTTACGGACCTTGACTTTGCCACATACCTCGCTCGGGGCCTGGGGACAATTGACCTTTCCCATTATAAAATCCGCACTTTGGCGTTTTTTTCACCACAAACGCTGGATCTATCTCTGGATCGATGGGGAAGATTGGATTTTGGGTCTGGCGATTGTCGATCTGGGTTATATGGCCAAAACGTTTGTGTTCATGGCCGAAAAAGGCGATGCGAAGCCCGTCTTTCAGGCTGATGCACTGTTTCTGCCACAGGCTGAATTGGGGGTGCATCGGACTTCAATGCAGCGCCTAAGAGCCCTGGCTGTCACCCCCCAATTAAAGGTTCAGATCGAGATCGCCGCCGAAGGTCAATTGGGATTTTTGGTCGAAGGCCCCGAATTGGATATTTGGGGGCAGGCAGACAAACCCCAAGCGCCGCTTTTGGTGGCCGCCAATCGCTTAAACCAAGGGGGGCCGAATTTTACGGCCAAAGGTATGGCACATGCGGGCAAGATTGCCATTCGTTATAAGGATCGGCAGTGGCCCAAGCGCCCTGTGCAGATCTGCAGCGATTTTACCGAAGGGTTTTTGCCGCGCGAAACCCGTTGGTATTGGGCCAGTCTCTCAGGGTATGCGGAAAGTGGGCAAGCGATCAGTCTCAATCTGGTGGAGGGCTTTAATGGGGCTTGCGAATGTCTGCTTTGGATCAATGCTCAGGTCTATCCCCTCGGTGAAGGCCGTTTCCAAGGCCAAGATCCCCAAGCGATCTGGCACGTGAACACAACGTGTGGCACCGTGGCTTTGCGCTTTGAGCCCTGGAGCGCGCTTTGGGATCAGACCCGCTTGGGGGTGGCCAACAGTGATTTCCGCCAGATTTATGGGGTTTATTCAGGCCAAATCAAGACCGCTGAAGGGGTGCTTGAACTCAAACAGGTGCGTGGAATTGCTGAATACCAAGCGGTGAAGTGGTAATTTGTCTCTGCAATCAAATGCCCATATTGCTGAGCAAGACAGAAATCCGGTTGAGAACCTCTGTCAGGCGGGGATGCTCGGTTTCAAACTGTTCGAGCAGATGTCCCACACCCTGCTGTAAATCTACTTGGGGCTCTCCTGCCAGTTCTTTTTCGAGATTGCTGAGCAGGGATTGCAGGCGCGCACGGTGCGTGTCTTGACCGGCTCCCAATTGTTCAATTTCGGAGCGCAAAGCCTGAACGGCTGTTTTTAAACTGTCTTGACTCATGGCATTTTCTTCTTTCTGGGCATTTGAACAGGCATTCTCTTTTGAAACCGGAGTAATTTTAACACAGTTCAGCCGCTCAAAAGCCTTTGAACATCGGGTCTTGCCGCAAATTCTGATTTGGATCACAAAAATATTTGATAAATTTAGCCTAAAAATAACTTGACATTAATCCCAATTTAATTTAATATGAATATTACGAACTCCGAGTGAGCTTAAACAAAGCGTCACGAATGGTCTGGGTGAAACTCCCAGCCGCAACCCCAGGAGGGAAGGCAGCGTTCGTCTTTTGGTAACAAGAGACGTTTAAAAGCAAGCCTATCTGCTCAGTGAGAGTTAAGACCTTGAAGTCGGGTCCGCAAGGATAACGGCAAGAAGGGAGTCCCGCAGAAGTGTGGGAGCAGCTCTGAGCAGGGAGAAA